>JBJKPO010000268.1:0-3433 GCA_046706235.1 Bacillota bacterium
ATAGTAATTTATGCTTATGGGTAGGATTACCCCGGTAAAAAAGGACAGGAGGAATCGTCTTCGTGGTATAACCGCCGGGTTGATAATATAGTCTGGGAATCTCTACCAACTAAAGAACAGGGATTAATTAAGATTATCTCTGATGGAGATGAAATCTAAATAACGAAGAACTATTTTAAAGCGGTATATTTATCCCCAAAAGTTTAAAAACTTTTGGGGATATTTTAAATTGCGGCGGCGTTAATCCTGGTCATCATGGAAACTCGGTAAGCTTCGCTATTTTAGCGGACCAATTAGCAGGACCGCCGGTGTTGTTGACAACATGAGTGATTTCACCCACTCCGCCCAAGGAAACGGTGATCACGTGATGAAATTTGACCCCCGCGTTAACCGGCGCTTCAATAGCGCTATTAAGCGCTACATCCGGATTCATATTAAAAAAGCAATAAACGCCAAGCCCCCAAGCTTCATGGCTGGTTACTGCGTCCGCCACTTTATAAGAAGCAAATCCCTTAACGGTCCTGTTCATCCAATGGTCTTGGACCGGAACATCATAGGGGCATTCACTTTGATAGAAGTAAACTCGTCCACCATTGCCGTTCCATAAGGTTTGGTACTGTTGATAATGCTCAACGAACAGTCCGTAAATCGTCACGTCATTACCGTTTACCACCAGGCCGTTAGTGGCCGTATTCTTGGACCAACCGACGCCCGCGCCGTGATCCGCCCGCCAGATCCAGATATGATCACCGATCACGTTATTACTGTTGATTTGAATACTGACGGTCACTTTTCCCATACTAGCCCCTCCCACCCTGAAAAAAACATCATGCAACGAAGTGGGATTGACTGAATGATCCAACGAACTATTGGTTGGTCCGATTTCCAATAATACAGGGGAATCCGTGGGGCCGGCTTCAAACAGGAATCCGGCGATTTTAACTCCGTCCACATCGGCAATGGTCATCGGGATGATGCCGATGTCCGGGATTAACGTCGCCAATCCGATCCCCAACACCACTGTACCGGCCCGCGTGACGCGAATGGTATCGTTAAGTTGGTATATACCCGGTGTGAACAACAGATTTTTGCCTTGTTTAAGCGCGGCATTAATACTTGTGGCGGTAGCCGTTTTTGGTTTGGCGATATAGAATTGGTCGATGGAGATAGATTCTCCTGCTGCCAGTCTGTTTGACCAACTGTTTCCCTGAGCGTTGACTTTGAGCGCCGGAACGTATACTTTGTCGTTGCCGTCTTTATCGATATAAAGGAACGGTTTTTCCCGGATAACCGGAGCTTGGTTTGCGACTGTATATGGAGACTCAGGCCAGGTTCCAACGGGAGGATTAGTAATACCTACAAAGACCATGTTCCAGCTTCCCCCGGTCCAGTCACCCCATTCGGTATTCCGGGAAAACCATTGTTGTTGAGAACCGGAATTAATTTCACCATCGATTTTGGAGTCGGATATGAACCCGCCGCTGGACCATCCTCCGTCATCCAGCACCAGGTTGCCCTTGATATGCATCCGGCGGAAGGGAGCACCCTGGGATACGGCCCAGCGATTGGTACCCGTGCTTGGAACCACGGCCAGATTGGCGACGGATCGCCAAAAAGTACAAGTCGCGTTGCCGTCCATCCAATCGGCTTCGGAATGTACCGCGCCGGTGATAGTGACATCGTCGGGCGACAGTCCCAGTCCCAATACTTCGGTGTAAAAACCGACATTTACGTCAAGAGCGTATGAACCTGGTTTAAAAAGTAAAGCGTAACGGCCGAAACTGAATTGATCCGCTTCTTGTTCGTTAAACACGTTATTACAGATATTTTGAATGTCCGACATCGGCATTGACGGATCAAATACGTAAACATTGGGACCAAAATCAATTGAGCATCCCGGGGCCGTACTGATGGCCGGGGGGAGCAAGTAGGCTGAAAAATCGTCACTATTATATGTCATAGTGCAATCAACTCCGGATAATTATCAAAAATGAAACGATGGTAAACCTAGCTTTCCAATTTAATATTATACTGTAAATTAGATTATAGGGCAAAGAATTTATCATATAGTATAGGTTAAAATCTATCTGAATTCTTGACAATCCGGTCTAAATTTAGTACCATATTTATACTGAGGTGATTATTTAATGAATATTAAAGAAGACATTCGACCTATTTCTTATGTTAAAGCCAATGCCGCGGAAATCCTGGAACAAGTAAATGAGACCCATAGGCCGGTCTATGTGACTCAAAACGGGGAAGCCAAGGCGGTTTTGCTGGATCCTGAATCCTATGAAAAAATGAAGCAGGCGATCGGTTTATTAAAATTATTAGCCCAAGGTGAAAATGATATCGTTAATGAAAGATTCCTGCCGCAGGAGGACTTTTTTTCAAGTTTGGAGCGGGACTTTGATGGTATAAACCATGACTGATGAGATATATCAAGCTTTTTGGACAATGACCGCTCAGCAGGATTTAATGAGTATAATCAAATATATTGCCTTGGACAATAAGACTCAGGCAAATAAAGTTTATCTCGCCATTAAGCAAAAAACCGAGAATTTGCGGCAAATGCCTTTACAGGGAAGAATTATTCCAGAATTAAATTACTACGGCATTGTAACTTACCGGGAGTTAATTACCCCGCCTTGGCGTATTATTTATAAAATCGAAGCAAACCAAGTATGGGTACTGGCGGTAATTGACGGAAGAAGAAATGTCGAGGATATATTACTTGATAGATTTGTTAGGTAGAACTCAAACTTCTAACTTCTTACCTTCCTTAAAACATAACATCTTGAGTCTTTAAAATCATTGAGGGTTGTGATATAATCCTTAACTGGTTGATCTTCACACTGGCGTTCCTTTAGGAGGATGAGCGATGGATTCAATATCCCAAACCAGTTCGAATAGTATGGATGAAATATCAAAAATGTCAGTTAATTTGAAACTACCAAAAAGTAGCCCAAACCCTGTTCGCGGCGCGTCCTTTTACACCACCCGCCTCGACGATCCTCAGGCGGTTTACCTGACCCCGGAACATTTCCCGGTGAAGGGCGACGGCGTCGCGGACGATACGGACGCCCTGCAGCAGGCGATCGATTCAATCCAGGAAAAAACACGTCTCGGAATCGTATTCATCCCGGAGGGGCATTATCGTATAAGTGAAACGGTCCATGTGTGGAGAGGCATCCGGCTTATCGGGTACGGACAAAACCGACCGGTGTTTATCCTGGGTGAGAATACCCCCGGTTACCAAGAGGGCGAGAGTAAGTATATGATTCACTTTACCTGCAACCGGCCCGAGGAAGGCAAACCGATTCGCGACGCCAATCCGGGGACGTTTTACAGCGCCGTTAGCAATATCAACTTTGAGATCCGGGACGGCAATCCGGCGGCAATAGCGATCAGGTCTTTTTTTGCCCAGCATTGC
>JBJKPO010000269.1:0-9542 GCA_046706235.1 Bacillota bacterium
CAGTAATTACTGATGCCGGACCGTAACGGGATCATTATTCCATTATTTAACGGTTGGTTTTGGCCGGATACCAGTCCGTAATCGATAGCGTTGATCCCGGACGAGTCGTCGGCGGCGTTGAAGCTAACCGGTATTCTTGAGGAACCGGCAATGTATCGGTTGTCAAATTGATCCAGGTTTAGATTCAGGTTTTGAAGCGCCGGTTTAGTCCGGTCTGCCTGAACAGCGACATTGGTCGATTGGCTGACTTCGGCGTTGTTAAGGGCGGTAATCAAAATAGTGTATATCCCTGTTTCCAGCGGGATATCCCAGGTCTGTTGTTCTCCGGAACCTGGGGTTAACGTTACCGGCGCGGCTTGGTGATCGCTGTAAATCTTTTGATAGGTGACATTTTTGATGCCGCAGATTTGATCGCTTGCGTTAATTGTTAATTTATTCTGGTTGGTCCACGGTTGGCCAAGCTGACCGATGCTTAATTCCGGCTGATTGTTATCCACAGTGAAACTGGCATAATCGCTTTGATTGACTCCGCCGTGACCGTCATCCACTTGGACATACCAGGTATAGGTTTGGCCTTGGGTGAAGTCGCCTCGATCCCATGAATCCAGATCCGTAAAACCGGCAGGATTGGTCCCTGTTCCGATATAGATGGTATAGTGTAAATGGCTGTTATCTTCGGCATCGTAGTCGGTGGCCGGTTCATAGTTAAAGATCGCGTTACTTGATCCGAATGTAGTCGGAAACAAGGGCGCCGGTTTGGTGGGAACGATATTTTCCGTAATCGGCGGTTTAATTTCTCCGATGGTTACATCTTCGGAGTTGTTATAGGCGGCCAGACGGTAAACGTAAGTACCATGAACCTGGATTGGTTGCTGATTATCCAGAGTTTCCAGTACCACTAATCCGGCGCTGTCGGCGTTAGCGCTTCCCACTTTGCTAAAACCGCCGGCGGCGGCTATCGTACCTAATTCAATGGTTTGTTGGCTATATGTTCCGGGTATGGAGTCGATTTGCCAATTTAGTTGCGGTAGTTGGGTGATTACATCGTAGGTTGTCCCCAGAAAAGTTGCAGTTCCCAGGGAAGCTTTGGTATACACCGTAAAATCCACGTCAACCGAACTGTTACCGGCTTGGTCAATGGAGTGAACGTTAATGGTGATGGGTTGGTTCGGCTGATAGCCAGTTAAGGGAATATTGTAGCTACCGGTTTTGGTCGCGCTCGAATTCACGTTGAAGCTGATTTGTTGGCCGTCCGGCGAGGTATAACTGCCGGTGAACGAGCCCAGATTTTCATTGGGACTGTTTGTTTGCCAATTTACAATCAGATTATCACCGCTGAAAGAATGAATAAATCCGCAAGGGACTCCCGGTGGGGTAAGGTCGATGGTAGCGGTGGCCATAGCTGGCTCACTTGAATTTCCAACATTATCATAAGCTTTGATTTTAATGGAATGTAGCCCTTCGGTTTGCGTTGGTATGGTATACGGACTGACAACGGTTGAATAGTTACTGTTGTCAATGGATAGTTCGAAATGATTTATCCCGCTGCCCGTATCATTGGAAATAAAAGTCAATACCAACTGCGGGTTGTTGGATAAACCAGGCGGTGAAACTGTTAGTGCCGGCTTCTCCGGTGATGTAGTATCCAGGATGATAGAATCGATATAAGAAGTAGAAATATGATTATCATATCGATCTTTATATTGCACGGTGACTTCTTTTTCCCCATCACCATCGCTTAAGCTCCATGATTTACTGTTATTATATGGCTCCCAATCGCTAAAGTCGCGGCCATTATTACTGAATCGCATTCCGGTGACGCTTGTATTATCGGTGGCCGATAAACTCAAGTTGACCGTCGTCGTATTGGTGTAGTCCGTTCCATTATTGATGGCAATACTGCCGGTGGGGGGGCTGGTGTCATAATATATATTCGCAATGATTGGTTGGGTGGTATTCCCGGCCCGATCCGTATATTTGACATACACTGTTTTAACCCGTCGTCGTCGCTTAAGGTCCAAGTTTTAGTGGTATTATATGGTTCGGAAGTGTAATTCACGCCGTCGTTGCTAAACCGCATACTGGCCACTCCGCTTGTGGCATCAACGGTGGAAAGAGTTAACATAGCTTGCCGGTTATCGGTTGAAGTGTCGCCGTTATTAATTGTAACACTGCCCGCCGGTGGAATGGTATCGAGAGTGATGGTATCGGTAATCGGGCTAGTCTCATTGCCAACCCGGTCTTTTAATTTCATATAAACTGTTTTTGTTCCATCACCACTGGTTAATGTCCAGCTTTTAGTGCTATTATATGGTTCCCAATTGGAATAGGTAATTCCATCGTTGCTGAAACACATTTGGTATACTCCGCTGCCGGTACCGTCACTGACATTGGATAATGTTAAATTAACTGCATGTGTGTTGGTATATTGATTACCATTATTTATAACCACTATTCCGTTAGGTGGGGTTCGATCGACAGTAACATTCATTACGTTACTGGCGGCGCTTTCATTGCCGCCGGAGTGATAATAGGTTTCATTGTCATATGCTTTCACGGTAAGGGAATGCACTCCTTCGCTCAGATTAAATTGAGCGCTGGTCCCGGTAATCGAGCCGATACCGGTTACTCCATTATCGAATACTTTATAATTTTTTACTCCGCTTTTACCTATATTATTTTGATTTTTGGGATTATCGGCGGAAGCGCCCCAACTTAAACCAACCGGGTTTTTTATATAATAGCCCGAGCCGTAATTGATCTTTTCCGGATTGGTTACAGTACAATTACTTGGGGCATCGGGGGCTTCGCCGTCTAAATAATAGGTAATATCGCACCCGCCATGAATACCCCATTCATTTGTAACTACAATAAACCATGAATAATAATGCCCGGTGTTGAAAGTAACGGTGGCGCTTTGATTGGCGGGAATAATAAAATCGTTCGAGCCGTCGCAGTTAATTGGCCGGTATACCGGCGGGTTGCTTCCTTGAACCTGAAAGTACGGGATATCCCAATGATCAAAATAATCGCCCGTATCGGAAAACCAAACGCTGCTATGGCATTGGATCGGATAAGAACGCACCGCGGCGGAGCCGATGGTTATATTGCCACAGTAACTATATGTGCTCGGCGTTAAATTGTTGGGCAAACTCATGGTATAGTGATAACAGATACCACTTCCAAAGTTAATAACATATCGAACCCCCGCGGATTGAGCCGTAACTTTTACCATTTGAGCCGCTAACAAAACCAATCCGCCCAAAATTAAGACCAACATTCGTTTCATTTTTATCATTTCATACCCTCGCCTTCATTTCCCTTGGAAAAAAACAAAATAAACCCAGCCCAACTACCCGGCGGGGTTTAATTATCATCGATATTAAACTGACTAACCAAACTGCTCACTGGTAAAACTCCTTGCCGCTACCATAAAACTTTGAAAAACGCCTGATTCGTAACGATTAAATATATAAAAATATTTGGCAACATTTCCTAATAACATTTTTTATTATATCGTTATTGTTAATCAATTTCAAATTAATAACAAGTTAATTTTAGGGAAAGTTTAAAAAAGAGCCTCCCATCCCTGGAAAGCCCAATCTTATACAATCTTTAATTTTCAAATCTGCAATATGTAATCTTAACTAAGCTCACCATACGCCTCCCTGAATATTCCCTCAATCTCCGTCACCAGCGGCATTCTGGGGTTGGTCCCGGTGGTCTGGTCGTTGAAGGCGATATCGGACATTTCCCGAATTTCTTTTTCGAAAGCCTCCCGGTCAATCCCGGCCCCAGCCAATGTTAACGGCATATCCAGTTTTACCAGCAATTCCTTTACCGCTTCAATCAAACTATCGACCCCCACTTCGGTGGTTCCGGCGGTTAATCCCAGGATTTTGGCGATTGCGGCATAACGTTCGCCGGCCATTGGGTATTCATACTGTGGAAAAGCCGCCAGTTTGGTGGGACGTTGGGCGTTGTATCTAATCACATACGGCAGCAGGATGGCATTGGCCCGGCCGTGCGAAATATGGAATTTTGCGCCTAAGGTATGGGCCATCCCATGATTGACTCCCAAAAAAGCATTGGTAAAAGCCATCCCGGCGATACAGGAAGCATTATGCATTTTTTCACGGGCAACTCGATCCTGGCCGTTGTGGTAAACTTTCGACAAGTTTTCAAACACCAACTTTATGGCTTTTTCCGCCAAGGCATCGGTAAAATCGGAGGCCATCACCGAAACATAGGCCTCAATGGCGTGCGTCAGAACATCCATACCGGTATCAGCGGTCACCGCTTGGGGAACGGTAAGGACTAATTCGGGATCGATGATCGCGATATCGGGAGTTAACTCGTAATCAGCCAAAGGGTATTTAACGTTTTTACGCTTATCGGTTATTACCGCAAAGGCGGTCACTTCGGAACCGGTGCCGGATGTGGTCGGAATTGCCACAAAAGTGGCTTTCTTGCCTAAAATCGGAAATTTAAAGGCCCGTTTACGGATGTCGGCGAATTTTAACCGCAGGGTCTCAAACTCCAGTTCCGGCTGCTCATAAAATAACCACATCCCTTTGGCGGCGTCAATCGGAGACCCTCCTCCCAAAGCAATAATCAGATCCGGCTGGTATAGCTTTATCTCTTCCACCCCTTCCATTACCGTGTCAACTGAAGGGTCCGGTTCCACTTCTGAAAAAATCCGGTATTCGATGCTGATTTTTTCCAACTGATAAGTCACTTTCTCGGTAAAACCCAATTTTTCCATGAAGGGATCGGTTACGATGAAAGCTTTTCTCCCTTTAATCTTACTTAAATACTGTAATGAGCCATATTCAAAATAAATCTTGGGCGGGATCTTAAACCATTTCATCCGGTCGCGCCGCAGCGCCACTCGTTTAATGTTAATCAAGTTCTGGACACTAACATTGTCCGTGGTTGAATTCAACCCCATCGAACCGCATCCCAAGGTGAGTGACGGTGTATTGGTATTATAGATATCTCCGATGGCGCCGTGAGACGAGGGAGAGTTAATCAAAAGCCGCCCGGTTCGCAGTCTCTGGGCAAACTCCTCGATGACCTGCTGGTCGTTGGAATGAATGACCGCCGAATGACCCAAACCACCAAATTCAGTGATCTTTTCACACAATTCGATTCCCTGCCGGTAATCCTCCACCACGTAACAAGCCAAAATCGGGCTAAGCTTCTCCCTGGAAAGGGGATACTCCGGCCCCACTCCGTTCAATTCGGCAACTAAAATTTTAGTCTCCGGCGGAACCTTAATACCGGCCATAGCGGCAATCTTAGTCGCCGGTTGGCCAACAATGGACGGACTCATGCTGCAGTGTTTGGGATCAATTGCTTCATCGGAAAGAATAACTTTTTCTTCCGTATTTAGAAAATAACAGCCAAATTCCCTCATGATCGCTTTCACTTCATCAGCCACCGCCCGGTCAATCACCACTGCTTGTTCCGAAGCCCAAATCATGCCGTTATCAAAAGACTTGCTTAAAATCAAGTCGGAGACCGCCCGTTTTAAATTGGCGGTTTTTTCGATATAACAGGGCACATTTCCCGGACCCACGCCCAAGGCTGGTTTACCGCTGGAGTAAGCCGCATGGACCATCCCGGTTCCTCCGGTCGCCAGGATCAAGCTTACGCCCGGATGCTTCATCAGCAAATTGGAAGCTTCCACCGACGGTTCATCGATCCAACCGATACAATGCTCCGGGGCCCCGGCGGCCACGGCGGCATCCAGCATAATCTTGGCCGCGGCCATGCTCGATTTAATCGCCTTGGGATGAAAACTGAAGATAATCGGATTCCTGGTTTTAACGCATATTAAAGACTTAAACAGGGTAGTGGAAGTCGGATTGGTAACTGGAGTTACCCCGGCAATAATTCCAATCGGTTCGGCAACCTTCATATATCCCTCTTCCGGTCTTTCTTCAATAATCCCCACGGTCTTCTCATATTTGATGTCATGATAAACCTCTTCGGTGGCGAATAAATTCTTGGTGATTTTATCTTCATACACGCCCATCCCGGTTTCTTCCACCGCCATCCGGGCCAATTCCATATGTTTTTCGATTCCGGCCAGAGCCATTGCTTTAACAATGACATCAATCCGGGTTTGATCGTACTCCATAAACCGGTTCTTGGCTACTTCAGCACGTTTTACCAGGTCATCGATTTTCCTAAACAATTGCTTTTCAATATTCTGTTCCGTTTCGCCCTTAAAAAACAGGTTATTCTTATCTTCCATCATTAATCCCTCCATATTCTCTTATAGAATAACAAAATATAATTGCTATTATTCCCGGTTTCGCAAACCGGGCCATCCAATAAAAAAAAGCCCTTTTTTGGGCCAATTCCTTTCATCCAGCATGGATATCTATCAATTGTTTTATAGGCTTAGGTCGCTATGGCATCCTTAAAACAGCAAAGGATAGGCGAATACCACCCATTACTGTCTAAAAGATTGACCCTATCCCTTAAAGGGAACCTGCTGGTCGTTGCAGGTTTTTAAAAAAGTGGTTCGGTAGTTTAGATATTTACCAAGCATCTATTACCTATTTATCAATAGATATATTTATATCATTTCATAAAAACTGGGTTTCGGTTGTCTGGAACTTAAACTCTTTTTCGCGAAACAGTTTTAAGCAGGTTTCAACAATTAACGAATCATATATTCTGCCGCTTTTTTCGGCTATTTCCTGTAAAGCCGTCTCCATACCCAGAGACGGACGATACGGCCGGTGGGATGACATGGCCTCGACAACATCGGCCACGCTGATGATTTTGGTTTCCAGGATGATGTCCCGGTCGATTAAACCAAATGGATACCCGGAACCATCAATCCGTTCATGATGTTGTAATACGATTTGAGCAATCGGCCAGGGAAATTCCACCGTTTTTAAAATTTCATAACCAACTTGCGGGTGAGTTTTAATTAAGTTAAATTCAATCGGGCTAATCTTGCCGGGTTTACTAAGAATTTCAGCCGGAATACTGATTTTTCCGATATCGTGAATGCCGGCCGCCAACTGAATTCCATAGATTTGGTCTGGCGTTAAACTCATTTCCTGGGCAATCGCGCTGGCCAGTTCCGCCACACGGCGCTGGTGGCCGGCGGTATAAGGATCTTTTAACTCAACCGTCATTGCAATCGCCTGGATGGTTCCTTCCATCGATTTGCGTAATTTCTCCAAACTCTGCTCTAGTTTTTCCTCCGCCAAACGGCGTTCGGTAACATCGGCCGAAATGCCTAAAACATGATGGGTCCTACCGTCCGGTAAAAGAATCGGCCGCTTCACGGTTTGAAGCCAGCGAACCTTCCCCTGGAAATCGGTAATCCGCTCAACCGGGATTTGTTTTTCGCGAAGCGTCCGGGTGACCTCCCGGTCATCTTTGCGGAAGTGCTCGACTTCTTCCTGATTGCTGTTTACATCGGAATCACTTTTACCAACTATCTCGTCGGCCGAGCGCATACCGTATAATTCGGCCACTGCTTGATTGACCAAAGTAAACCGGCCATCTTGGTCCTTAACATAGATTAAGTTGGGATCGGTATCAATAACATTGCGTAAAAATTCCTGTTGAATTCGGAGATCCTCCCCGGCTCGTTTACGTTCAATCGCATATTGCATGGCCCGAACCAGCCATTTGGTATCGACCTGGCCTTTGACCAAGTAATCCTGGGCGCCCTCGCGAACCGCGCGAACCGCCATGTCTTCATCATTTAATCCACTAAGTACAATAATCGGTACATGAGGGGCAATAGTATGCGTCCGTAAAAAAGTTTCCAGACCAGTGCTATCAGGTAAAGTCAGATCGAGTAGCACAATATCAACGCCGCCAACCGCTAAAACATCCAATCCCGCCGCCAGCCGGTCAACCCGAATTAACTCAAATTCGGCATCCTTCTCCTCGGAAAGAATTTCCTGCATTAAACGGGCGTCTCCCAGATTATCTTCAATTAACAACACTTTGATTGGCTTGGTTTCCATTCCGCATCTCCAATATTGTTTTGATTCTATATATTACTTCGAATATTGATAATTTATCGCGTTTTGAATTGCTCGCACCAACAATTTAACATCATCTTGACCTTTAACCAGATAATCCTTGGCCCCTCTATGCACTGCCCGTAAAGCCATCTCTTCATCATTTAACCCGCTTAAAATGATAACCGGTATCTCGGGAACACCGGCATGGATTTTAATAAACGTTTCCAAGCCGTTACTATCGGGCAATGATAAATCAAGCAACACAACATCAATATCGCCGGTCGTTAATAATTTGATCCCTTCCGCCAATCGTTTTACATTTGTTAAAGTAAAAGCCACGTTTGTTTCTTCTCCAAGAATTTCCCGTATGAGACGCGCATCTCCCGGGTTATCCTCAATAAGTAAAATTTGGATGGGTTTTGTTTTCATGTTGATTACTCCGATGGTAATTTAACTACAGTCAACCAAAAATCCTCAATTAATTTAACTACATCGATAAATTCCTCAAATCCGATTGGTTTTGTAATATAGCAATTGGCGTTATAGGTATAAGCTTTCAGAATATCTTCTTCCATCCTGGAAGTGGTAAGAATAATTACCGGAATCCGTTTTAAATTATTATCGGCCTTGATTTCTTCCAATACCTGACGACCGTCTTTTTTGGGTAAATTCAAGTCCAGCAATATCAAATCCGGCCGGATCGCTTTAGCATATTGGTCCTCTTTCCTCAAATAGGCCAAAGCTTCTTCCCCATCTCCCACCACATTTAAATTGTTATAAAACCGGACATCATTCAAAGCTTCCATTATTAAGCGCACATCGCCGGGATTATCTTCGATCAACAAAATTTCAATTCTCTTTTTCATTTCATGAATCATGCCCAGGTGTCTCCTTTTTACGTTTGAATTGTAAAATAAAAGGTAGCGCCTTTCCCTAATTCCGACTCAACCCAGATACGGCCCCCGTGACGTTCCACAATCTTCTTACAGATCGATAATCCAATACCGGTACCCGGGTATTCTTCCTTGGTGTGCAACCGTTGAAAAATCCGGAAAATACGTTCGGCATATTGTACATCCAATCCAATCCCGTTGTCGCGCACCGCAAACAGCCAGCCGTAATCTTGGCGTTCGGCGCCGATGTAAACCTCAGGCGGATTATCGGTCCGAAATTTAATGGCATTGCCGATCAAATTTTGAAATAACTGAATAATTTGTTCTGATTCCGCTAAAATCACCGGCATGGGGCTGTAATTCACTTTTACAATATTTGCTTCAATTATGGGCTTTAAATTACCCAATACCCGATCCATAATTAAAGTGCAATCAACAATTTCAAAAGTTTTTAGACCAGTGCCTATCTGGGAATAAATCAATAAGTCATTAATCAAATCTTGAATTCTAGTGGCTCCACCAACTGCATAACCTATAAATTCATCGGCGTCGGAATCGAGTTTACCTTTGTAGTCCCGTTCGATTCGGTGTAGATAATCGGAAACCAATTGTAACGGTTCTTGAAGATTTAATGAAACAATAT
>JBJKPO010000270.1:0-2208 GCA_046706235.1 Bacillota bacterium
TAATACTCTTTATCATGTTTAACCCGGTACTCACCGGAGCGCTGGTTGACAGATCTTACGTTGATACGTATCTAAAATGGTTCAATAGTTGGATTTTTTAGGTTCCCTATTTCATGATTAAAATTGACTCAAAAAAGGCCTCACGTATACGTGATGGCCTTTTTTGTTGAATCCCCGGTTACCGCGACTCTTTAGCGAGAAGTTGGCTGGTTTGATCTTTAGATTGGTTTAACTCGGAATTTTGATTGAAATTGGTATTGGCCGCATTCATGTTCTTTCCAATTGATCCAAATTCAAAACCGGTTTTCGACTTGGAAAGTAAATACTGACTGATTTGTCCCGAGGATTGAGCCAATTCGCTGGCCATTTCTTGTTGATAATTCGCATTAACATTCTGGAAGTTTTGAACAGAAGTCGTTTGACTTTGATTTTGAAGATTCACTTCTGATATCCTCCTTTTTTATTTGCGCTCATTTAAAGCACCTTTTTATTATGGATAAAGTTTAACAAAGCATTAGTGTAAATTAATACCGTTTTTGGCCTTTTTATTAATCAGCCCACCGTCCGCGATCAATTCCCAAATGATTACTGGATGGGACCTCAGAGTGCGGTTTGTTTTTTCGATTCGACTTTCCAATTGCGCCAATTTCCATACCGGGATCCTGACGCTTGTTTCGTCTCAATCCATCCAATCCCTGCTTCGAAACAGGATTGAATTTATTTTTATGCTGCTTACCCAAAACCGGTTCACCTCCATTTTTTATTTTATATTAAACGAACCATAATCCGGACAAGCGGAACAAGAATTTTGCCGATCATTGAAAAATTATTTTCCAAAAAAACTCACGTTTTTAAAGCATACGGAACGGACGGGTTAGGGATTAATCCTGCGCATCGCCACTTGCCAATTCGACTAAAAATAATCCGTAGCGATAAAATTTATGGCGTTGCCTATAGTATGGATGAGTAAAACTAACGGTATAACGGTATTTTTTTTGGTTCAAAGGATTTGTTAGGCTCGATTTCCAAAAGACTCCGGCGTAGCTTGACCTGTAAAAATATTATTGATAATTATCCCAAACGGCAGGAATTTTGATAAAATAGATTAATTAATATTTAATACCAATAAAGGGGTGTCATCATGATTAAAAAAATCGGAGTCTTGACCGGCGGCGGCGACTGTCCAGGTTTAAACGCGGTATTGCGGGCGGTGGTAAAAACAGCTATTGGACGTTATCATTGTGAAGTAATTGGTTTTAGGGACGGTTATCATGGTATGGTATTAAACGATTATGTTAAATTAAAATCTTCCTCGGTTTCCGGCATTTTAGACCGGGGCGGTACCATTCTTGGTTCCTCGAACCGGGATAATCCTTTCAGTTTTAAAACGGAACGGGATGGTGGCATCGAATATCTGGATATGTCGGATCGGGTAATGGATAATATCCGGTTCCACGGCATTGATGCCATGGTCCTGATTGGCGGCGACGGCACTTTAACCAGTGCCCGCGATTTTGCCCGTAAGGGTCTAAAAGTCGTCGGCGTTCCAAAGACTATTGACAATGATTTATCGGCGACCGATATTACTTTTGGCTTTATAACCGCGGTAGATACCGCCACCGAAGCCCTTGACAAACTACATAGCACGGCTGAATCGCACCACCGGATCATGATTTTGGAAGTAATGGGGCGTTATGCCGGTTGGATTGCCCTGGAATCGGGAATTGCCGGAGGCGCGGATATGATCCTGATCCCGGAAATACCCTATGATATCCGAAAGGTTGCCGATAAAGCCATTGAAAGAAGGAATAACGGTAAGAACTTCAGTATCGTGGTAGTGGCCGAAGGAGCGAAACCCAAAGACGGAGAAATGGTGGTCAGTCAAATTGTCAAAGACAGCCCGGACCCGGTCCGGTTAGGGGGCATCGGCCAAAAAATCGCTACTGAATTGGGAGATTTAACCGGAATGGATACCCGGGTGACAGTACTGGGACACCTGCAACGGGGCGGCCGTCCCTCGGCGTACGACCGGATTTTGTCCACCCGTTACGGAGTAGCGGCTGTTGAATTAATCATGGCCGGTAAGTTCGGGATGATGGTCAGTTTACTGGGTAATGAAATTAATGCGGTTTCGCTCGAAGATGCGGTCGGCAAACTGAAAACCGTATCTCCCGACGGCGAATTGGTCCGGTTCGCTAAATATATCGG
>JBJKPO010000271.1:0-4348 GCA_046706235.1 Bacillota bacterium
AATCAATTGGGTTCGGCACCGGTGAAGGAATGGTATCGCGATTGGGGCCTCCGCCCACCTATCCCAAGAATGCCATGAATGAAAGCAAAGCGGGTGAAGTGGCGGTTAGGATCCTGGTACTGGCAAACGGCAGCCTGAATAAAGTATCGCTACTCAAGTCATCGGGCGACTCCCGGCTGGATAAAACGACCGTCAATTCAATCACCCGGAACTGGCAGTTTAAGCCGGCAGCGAAGGATTACTATATTGATTTAATTTTCGTTTTTAATCTTCAATCAGGGATTACCATAAAGTTTATCAAATCCGAAACCAGCAAATAATTTTTAAATTAAATTATAAGTAATTATAACCTTGATAGCTTTGCTTTTTGTAGGAGGATCCGATGAAATTTCTCATCAAATATTTAATTATCGGCAGCATGCTGTTAATTACAGCCGGAGTTTGGGCCGATAGCGAATTACTTACCCTGGAAAACAAGTACATCAAGATTTATATCAATAACAGTACCGAAGAAACCGGCCGTTTCGCGGTCGATGTAACCAGCGGCGATCCCGGCCGGACCGATGATGACGGTAAACCACTGATTTACGGGCATCCAAAGCCATGGACTTCTTTTACCACCATCAGGATTGACGGCCAAAATTATGTGTTCGGCAAAGCAACCGCCAAACGATCCGGCGCCGGTATTCCGGGGGGAGTTATCATCGAACCGCCGGCGCTCTCATCCGATCAATTAACCATGAAATGTCAATATAATTCGATAACCGTTAACCAACTTTTAGATATAGCCAGAAGTCCGAGCACGGGCGCATTGGATACCGCCCGGATCAAATATGTCTTTCGTAATGAAGGAAATACCGCAGCGGAAATCGGCGCAAGAATACTATTGGATACCATGGTGGGCGATAATGACGGCGCGCCGTTCCGTCTGGCCGACAAGGAGATAACTTCTGAATATAGCTGTACCGGAAACGATATCCCCGATTTTTGGCAGGCTTTTGATTTATTGACCCAACCGGCGGTAATCGCCCAAGGATCCCTTCGCGGCGGCGATATCACTCCCCCGGATCAAATCATTTTTACCAATTGGGGTAAAGCCGCTGATAATCCTTGGGATTTTTCATATCACCCGGGGACAAATTTTATGCGGCTGGGCGAGGATGAGTTGGACAGCGCGGTGGCGATGTATTGGATGCCCCGGAAAATAAATCCGGGGGAACAATTTGAACTGGTGGCGTACCTTGGATTGGGAGGAGTTACTTTTGCCCCCGGCAAGACTTTCCTGGGAATATCGGCACCGGCCGAGGTACGATATAATTCCGTTATTCCCACTAAATTTCCAATTGTGATGTACATGGAACATCATGGTGAAGCCAAGGCAAAAAATGTCCAAATCAAATTAATCCTGCCCGAGGGACTGGAATGCGCATCCGGCCGGCCGCAAATCGATCTTCCGGAATTGACGCCCGGGGTTACCAAGCAATTTGCCTGGGAGATCAAACCCAATGGTTTATATCAAGGTAATACCGCTTTTCAAATCAAAGTTACCGGTGATGGGCTAGAAGCCAATCAAGTCGGCCGCAAGATCCGGATCATCGGCCCACCGGTATTAAAAGCCACTATAACCATGCCCTCATTAAAAGTAACCGCCAACCGTTTTGATCCTTACCCGGTGACGGCAACCATCAATCTCAAAAATTCCGGGGAATCGGGAACCCCCCATCTAAAAGCGACTATTAGCGATTTATCGGGTGTGGAATTGGCGGAAGGCGAACCAACTGAAAAATTCCTGGCCGAACTGGCCGGAGGGGCTCAAACCAAGTTAGCCTGGCAGCTAATACCCATCGGTGGTCTCCGAACCGGGAAATTTAAAGTAACCATTTCCGGTGAAGGAATAATACCGCTTGTTATACCGGGAGAAATAGCAATTCCGGAACTCCCCACCAAAATAAGCTTTACCGGCCCGGGGAAATTAGTATTGGGACAGATATTCAACCTGGATTTAATCGCTTACAATTTAAAAGATATTCAACAGTTTGGATTAAATATCAAGTATAATTCCCAACAATTACGGCTGATATCCGTTTCCCGAGGGACTTTTTTAGTGGAAGACAAAACCTTTTCCCAATGGCACAGCGGCATCAATGATAAATATGCCGGATTGGTTAATGACATCCAAGGAATTCGAACCCACGCCTTGAATATTGAAAAAACGGTTTTATTAAGTCTCCATTTCCGGGTCATAAGTACCGGCGCGGGACAAGTCGAAGTTGCCAATTTAAAAATTGTCGATTCCCATGGCAACATCATGCCTTACGACCTGGTTCCCGGCGCATACCAAATAGAGGAGGGTCAAAAATGAAATCCACTTGGTTGAAAACAATGCTGCAAATAAGTATTATTCTGGCCTGCATGATAGGATCGACCGGATTAACAATGGCGGCCGATCCGGCCGATGTCCCCCCCACCCATTGGGCTTATAAAGCGGTTAAGCTTTTGGTGGATAAAGGCTATTTACAACTTTATCAGGATCAGACCTTTCAAGGCGACAAATCTGTCGATCGCTATACTTTGGCTACCATCGTGGCCAAGATTTTAAATGAAATAGCCTCGGGACAAGTCGCCACCAATAAAAACGATATGTCTCTGATTACCAAAGTGACGAATGAATACCGGAACGAACTCATCGACGCGGTGCGGAAGGTCGCTTTGTTTAACAAACGGGCCGATGATTTGGAAAAACAAAATCTAATTATGAAAGAAGATATCGCCAAGACCCAAGACGACCAGAATGAATTGCAACGACAAGCCCAATCAATGCTGGCGGATTTGCTGGAGGTAAAAGACCGGGTTCAAACGCTTGAAAATGAAAACGCCCAGTTGAAAGCCCAATTGGAAAAAGTAAAAGCGGAAGCCAACCAACGAAAATATTACCTCTATGCGGCGCTTATCCTGGGGCTATGGGGAGCTATCAAATAATCTTAGATCCAGTTTTCCAATTTCAACCCGGGCACTCGTTCAAATTCGCCGGTATTGTTCGTTACCAGGATTAATCCCCGGGATAAGCACTGGGCGACGATAAATAAATCGTTAGCTCCGAATAATTGCATAACCTTGATCCTCAATCGTTTCCTTAATGGTTTGAATCGAGACAAGCCCTTCGTTATAATTCACGGTAACCTTTTTTTGCTCAAGATCCACCTCAACGCTTTCCACGCCTTTTAAAGCGCCAATCGCGTTTTTAATGCTGTTTACGCAATGATTGCAAGACATCCCCTCAACCTGTAAAATAGTAGTGGTATTCGGCATTTTAAAGCACGTCCTTTCATTATTTATATCTTCATCCTCTTCAAACTCAACGAATTAGTGACCACTGAAACCGAACTGAAGGCCATGGCCCCCCCCGCAATCACCGGGTTTAGCATTCCCAAAGCCGCGAACGGAATACCGATTAAATTATAAAAGAAAGCCCAAAAAAGATTTTGCTTAATCTTATTCATTGTTTTGCGCGACAAACGGATCGCGGTGGATATCGCCCGTAAGTCGCCGCGTATCAAGGTTATATCGGCTGCTTCCATGGCGATATCCGTACCGGTACCGATGGCCATCCCAATATCCGCGGTGGCTAAAGCCGGAGCGTCGTTTATCCCGTCGCCGACCATGGCGACCACTTTCCCGGCATTCCGTAATTTTTTAACCTCTTCGGCCTTATTTTCCGGTAAAACTTCAGCCAAAACATTTGAAATCCCCACTTGAGCGGCTATTGCCCCCGCGGTTCTCCCGTTGTCTCCGGTTATCATATATACCTCGATACCCATTCCTTGTAACTCGGCAATCGCTTCCGCGGAATACTCCTTAACCACGTCCGCCACCGCGATTAATCCCTCTAATTTGTTGTTAACGGCGGTATACATTACTGTTTTTCCGGCACTTTCCAATTGTAATGCAACGGTTTCTCCGTCAATCAAATCAACCGCTTTTTCAACCATCAATTTCCGGCTCCCGATCAATACTTCCCAGCCATCAAGGGCCGCCACCACGCCTTGTCCGGGGATTGCCTGAAACCGATCGGGATCAGGTATTTCTCTCAATTCCTTTTTACCTTGCCCGTATATGGCCGCTCCCAACGGATGCTCGGACCTCTTTTCGGCCATTGCCGTCAATTTAAGTAAATCCTCGCGTTCCAATTTACCCAAAACGATTAAATCCGTTACTTCAGGTCCTCCCTTGGTAATTGTCCCAGTTTTATCCAAGACCACGGCATTTATCCTGCCGGCTTTTTCCAGATACTCTCCGCCTTTAATCAAAATACCGTTTTCAGCGCCTTTCCCGGTACCCACCATAATTG
>JBJKPO010000272.1:0-2768 GCA_046706235.1 Bacillota bacterium
TGCGAACCCTGTCCTGGAAATAGTAATGCGATTTTATTCATTGATAAATCACCTCAAAGCAAAAATTGATAATCCCTTTGACTACTGATTATACGCCGAATTTCCACGGTTTCACCGTTTAACATGACGTAAAATACCAGGTAACTTTCTACGATTAACATCCGGTATCCTTGCCGGGCTAGGCGACGGTTTTTTGGAACAACACCGGAAAGTGGAAAATCCTCAAGTTGCAGTATGCTTTATTGGATTCTGTTTATTTGTTTTAGCGCGGCGGTAGGGTTATCTTGGGCAATATATTCTATAATTCCTGCGAGATCTTCCTCCGCCACATTGGTTATGCTAATTAGGCATTTTCGCATGGATTCTACTCCGGAGTTCATTCATCGCTTCCCGAAAAGGGCGACTTTGCCCGGCGCGGCTTTGTTCTTCAGCTTCATCCAGTTTTTCGTAAAGGTCGAGTAAGGCTTGTTGCTCCTCAAAAAGCTTCTGGCTCATTACTACAAGATGGCTGCAGCCGTTCTTGGTGATGAAAACCGGTTTTTGTTCTTTGATGCAGATCTCTTCAATCTCGGGAGTTTTGTTCCGTAAGTCTGAAACAGGGCGAATGATAGGCATAACGTTCACCTCGAGCTATTTTATATCATTATTATATCATGATCTTGATAAAAAAGCTTTAAAGGGAGATATTTATTCGATAATATTTACTTTAATATAATCCGGAAAAGGCTGAATCTGGGAAAGATCATTTTCAAAAATCGTGAATTCGTTTGCGGCGCTAATTTCCTTGAAACCGGCAAATGTATAAGTAATCAACATCATCCGGTTTCGATCATTGGGGACAAACTCGGCCCGCAAGGGTTTTTGCGCCTTTTTGGCAAGGCCCATGACATAATTGAGTAAAATGGTGCCCACGCCACGGGACATGACCCGGCAAGACATTAATAATAATTTAATGGTCCAAACTTCGCCGCATTCAATAAGCGTCAGCCCAATTTTACCGTAAGTTCCGTATTTATCATCAAGGCTTGCGATAAAAAGTTTATGACGGGGTGACCGGCGAAGGTCGTTAAGTTCTTCGTAAGAATAGGTATAACCGGTGGTATTTAACTGGTGAGTCCGGACGGTCAACTCCTCGGCTCTTTCCAGGTCGCCTTCCTTGACCGGCGCTATCGTAAAGATCATATTTAAAGAAGCCAGAAAATCTTCCGCCGGGCCGTCAAACCTCTCTTCGGCCTGGTTGCGCTCGATATCGCTCTGGTACATTTTACGGCGGATTTTTGAATCCTCCGTAATAAAACGGGGGTTCATTTCCGGCATTTCCAAAAGTCCGTCCAGATTAGTGGCGTCAATACAAAGTACCGCCGGATTTTCAAAATGGACTTCGTCTCTCTCAAAAGCCTGATCATCGATAAAAGCCAGGGTATCGATACCGATATTGATGGATTTGGCAATTTCTTTCATGGAAGTTGACTTACTCCCCCAATTGATTTGGGGGTATATGAAGTAATCATGCAAACCCAGTTCCCGCAACTTGGCCTGGGCTAAACCGGGATCGTTTTTACTGGCAATGGACTGTAATATCCCGCGCTCGTCCAATGTGGCAATGATTTCCTTGATTCCACCGCGCAAGGATACATTCGGATCTTCAATCAAAACGCCGTTCCAGATGGTATTGTCCAAATCCCAGACCACGCATTTTGTCTTTCTTTCTTCCTTTTCCATTGCGGTTTCTCCCTTTAATAACACTAGACCTTTGACATTTAGACTTTAGACTGGTTTTAATAGTTTCTAAAGGCATTGGTGGCAATTAGTACTTCATGCATCTGGGTAGTGCCTTCGATGATTTCCATAATTTTCGCATCACGGTAGTAACGTTCCACCGGGTATTGATTGGAACAACCATTGGCCCCATGAATTTGGATAGCGTCACTCGTGACTTTCTGTAACATAGTTGTGGCAAAGTACTTGGCTGTCCAGGTTTCCATGATTGAATCAGGGTCACCGTTATCCTTTAAGTATCCGGCGTGATAACATAATAGCCGGGCGGCTTTGACGTTGACCACCATTTCCGTAATCATTTTTTGAATGAGTTGATGCTGTCGCAGTGGTTCGCCGAACTGTTTGCGCTTTCTGGCGTATTGTATACACTCATCCAGACAACCCTGGCCAATCCCGACCGACCCGCAGGCAATGGAATACCGGCCGTAATCCAGGGAATGAAGCGCCACATGAGATAAGCCAAAACCGGGACCTCCCACAATATTTTCCTTGGGGATCCGGCAATCAATCAGTTCCAATTCCGCGGTTCCCGAAGCCCGAAGTCCTAAGAGTCCTGAAACCGGCTTAATAGTAAGACCTGGACTATTTTCTCCAACTAAGAACGCGGTGGGTTTTCCGTCCAGTTTGGCGAAAAATAAAAATAAATTGGCAATTTGGCCGAAGGTAATCCATTTCTTCTTCCCGTTTAAGATATAACCATCATCAGTAAGGACCGCCGTTGTTTCAATACTTTTGGCGTCGCTTCCCACATTTGGTTCGGTTAAAGCGAAAGCTCCAATAGCTTTACCCGCCGCTAACTTAGGAAGCCAAAAATCACGTTGCTCCTGAGTTCCCCATTTCAAAATCGCTAACGCCGCCATCCCGGTAACAGTTAATAAACTGCGAAGCGATGAACATCCGCGGCCAATCTCTTCCTGTAGAATAGCATGAGTAAGCATGGAAAGGTTTTTACCGTCAAATTTTTGCGGCAGTAACGCGCCCAAAAACCC
>JBJKPO010000273.1:0-11001 GCA_046706235.1 Bacillota bacterium
GACATAGTAAACCCACATCGGTTTACCGTAAAGGCCCGCGACCGCCGGTAAGAAACTCGCGACAGGCTTTTTACGGTTATAATTTTCAATAACAAACACCTGGGCTTCATTCAAATAATAATCCGATTTTGGTCTTACTTCCGGTGACATTCATTTTCCTCCTGTTTAAATAATTTATACGATTAATTCAAACTGTAAAACTTAAATTTTATAGTTTGAAAATAAGCGTTTTAAAGTGATCCGGCCAATACAAGTGTGAAAATATTATGCAACCATAAACGATTTATCTATTTCGACAGGATAAACCCAACACCTTCCGGTGACAGAAATATTTTATTCGCGGTTTAAAAATCATGATAATTATTTTAGTTATTTTACAAGGTATCCTTTACAAAAATGTCGAATTACCTGAATTAATATCCAAATGCGGGAGGTTTTGAATAATGAGGGTAATCTGTTCTGATAATCAGGGAAAATTACGGAAGATTCGCGGCGGTATTTTTGCAAATACCGGTATATCCTGGGTAAGGGATTATAAGCACCAGGGAATTAATCGAAACCAACCGCTACCGGTGGTACATGTCGACCCGGATCAAAAATGCCAGGAAATTTTGGGCTTCGGGGCTGCTTTCACCGATGCCGCCTGTTATATGATTAATCAACTCGACGAAGACGTACGGGATAAACTGTTAACGGATATTTTTTCCCCGTCCGGGATGGGATTCAACGTGGGACGGACCACGGTGGCCCAGTGCGACTTTGGCCGGGTCTGTTACAGTTATAATGACCATCCGGATGATATCGACATGAAACATTTTTCAATCGATTACGATCGTGATTATATTATTCCAGTCATCCGGCAAGCCCGCGAGATAAACCCTGCTTTATTCTTGTTATCGTCACCCTGGAGTCCGCCGGGCTGGATGAAAACCGGGGGATTGATGACCGGCGGATGGATGCGGGCAAGCTACCTGGAAGCTTTTTCCAACTATTATTTGCGTTATCTACGGGAATACGCCAATGCCGGAATCAAAATCAACGCTCTCACGCCCCAGAACGAGACTGAAACCGATCAACTAAGCTTGATGCCGGCTTGTTACTGGCATCCCGAAATGGAACTGGCGTTTGTCCGGGACCATATGGTTCCCTTGCTCCGCAAGCACGGTATGGATACCGAAATATGGATCATGGATCATAACTACAATTTATGGCGAAGGGCCAAGTGGATGCTGGACGATCCCGGTTTACGGGCGGTAGTTAAAGGGGTTGCCTTCCACCCATATGAAGGCCCCGCCGAGTCAATGCGCATGCTCCACGAGATTTATCCGCAAATCGATCTGCACATGACCGAGCTTGGCGGCAGAAGGGATCAAAGTTGTCAGGCCATGTGCAACAACGGAAAAATATTTACGGAAATCATGCGGAATTGGTCAAAGACTATCTTTTGCTGGAACCTGGCCCTGGATGAAAACGGACGCCCCAATATCGGGCCGTTCTTTCACGGAGGCGGAATGGTTGAAATCCACTTCGAGACCCGTGAGATTACTTATAATGCCCAATACTGGGCTTTGGCGCATTTCAGCAAGTTCGTGAAACGGGGCGCCCGCCGCATCATTTCCGAATCCAACTTTATAGGTATTTACCATGCGGCTTTCATCAATCCCGATGGAGAGTATGTCGTAGTAATCACCAATCCGGGACCGGCAACCGAGCTTAGCCTGGATCTGAAAGATCGCTATACGGCCTTTCCCATACCTGAATGTTCGATGTGTACCGCAATTTTCAAATAGACAATATAAATTTTTCGGTAAAAGTGAGGAGAGTGTTCCAAATGATGAAAGTGATCTGCTCTGATAATGCGGGCAAGTTGCGGGAATCCCGCGGTGGTATTTTTGCGGATACCAAAGTATCCTGGGTGAGGGATTATAAGCATGAAGGTATTTATAGGACCCAACCACTGCCGGTGGTGCATATCGACCCGGATAAAAAATACCAGGAAATTTTGGGCTTCGGAGCTGCTTTTACCGACGCCGCTTGCTATATGATTGACCAACTGGATCAAAACGCGCAAGATGAATTATTGGAGGATATTTTCGCCCCGTCCCGGATGGGATTGAATATGGGACGGACCACGGTAGCCCAGTGCGACTTTGGTAGGGTTTGTTACAGTTACAACGACACCCCGGAAGATGTTGCAATGAAAAATTTTTCCATCGATTACGATCGCGAGTATATTATCCCGGCCATTCTTAAGGCCCGCGAAATAAACCCCGATTTGTTCCTGTTATCGTCACCCTGGAGTCCTCCGGGTTGGATGAAAACCGGCGGACTAATGACCGGCGGATGGATGCGGGCAAGCTACCTGGAGGCTTTCGCCAACTATTATTTGCATTACCTGCTGGAATATGCCAAAGCGGGAATTAAAATCAACGCTATTACTACCCAGAATGAAGCTGAGACCGATCAGCTGAGTTTGATGCCGGCTTGTTACTGGCATCCCGAAATGGAGATGTCGTTTATCAGGGACTATTTGACGCCGCTGCTTAAAAAGAACGGCATCGATCTGGAAATATGGATTATGGACCACAATTATATTATGTGGCGTAGGGCCAAATGGATGTTGGATGATCCGAGTTTTAAAGCAGTGGTAAAGGGAGTGGCCTTTCACTTATACGAAGGCCCGGCTGAAGCAATGACCTTGCTGCACGATATCCATCCCGAGATCGATATGCATATGACCGAAATGGGAACCGGTAACGATCAATCCAATACGGGCATCTGCTCTATCGCCAGAGCCTTTACCGATATGCTGCGCAACTGGTCCAAAAGCATATTCTGCTGGAACCTGGCCCTGGATGAAACCGGAAAGCCGCACCTCGGTCCTTTCCTGGGCGGAGGCGGCGGAGTGCTGCAAATTAACTCCCAAACTCATGAAATCACTAAAAATGGCCAATACTGGGCTCTAGCGCATTTCAGCAAATTTATCAAACGCGGCGCTCGCCGGATTGGCTCGGAATCAACTTCTGCCAATTTTTATCACGTGGCTTTTATTAATCCCGACGGAGAGTATGTCGTGGTTATTACCAACCCGGGACCGGCTACCGAAGTTAGTCTGGATCTGAAAGACCGCTACGCCGCCTTCCCGGTGCCGGAGTGTTCAATATCCACGGTGACATTTAAATAGCGCCGTAAATATTTATTTTTGGGTCCACCAACTCCAACCAAACACTTTAACTACTAAAATCCACCACTAAAGTTGAATTTTTAAAATCGCAAAAAAGAAAAGAGCGGCGGTAATCCCGCCGCTTTTATAATACATTGTTTTAGAGATTTAGAATCCGATGGCAATTAACAAATATTCCGGATTACCATGAGCGGTATACGCAGCCTGACCTGCAACATCGTCATACGGGAATCCGTAAGCTTTACCATTAATGCCATGAGTATGCCAGAATTTCGCATAATAGTTAGCCGGAGCAGACTGATAGAAATAAGCGGGATTCTGCTGGTCTCCCGAAGGCAGATGCGCCGTATGCCGGTTAAGGGCCGCGGCGGCACTCGGGTTACTACCCATCGGACCGGAACAACCGAATATTTGTACGGTAGTCAGCCCGCTATATCCGCATTGAGCTGCATAAGTGGTAAAGTAATTGGCATAAGTTCCGCCGGATTGGAACACCGGACAGGATCCGGGGGCCATAATCCGATACGGGTCATGTAAAGTCGCGGTTTGTTGAAATTCCGCGGGCACCGAACTCTGATACGTACTAAATACCGTATTACGATTGGTGGTAAAGAGCCATTCATCATCACCGAGGGCTTCGTCGTAGCCATCATGGCAATGCAATAATATCGCGAGCGGAAGTCCCCAGGCGTCAACCCTGGTGGTATTACCATACCAGGTGGTGGCTGAAATCGTGTGCTCAATGAAATCCCAATAAGAATCGGGATTAGCCGGATTGGCGGGAGCTCCGACGCTGACATATACCCGGCCTGCTGAATTGGCGGGCATATCGATATAGTTTTGTTGCGCAATGGTCTTGGTGGTGCCGTTAAAGGTCCAGTAAATCTGACTATCGGAATACTGCCCGTAAGTCCGGTTCAAGAACTTATAGGTCATAACCTGCGTAGCCACCGGGATATTGGAACGATCCCAGAAATCTCCACTGGGGGTTGATGTCGGTCCCGGAGTCGGGGCCGGGGTAGCCGTCGGTCCTTGAGTTGGGGTCGGAATCGGAGTCGCGGTCGGTCCCGGGGTCGGGGTCGGTCCGGTTCCGCCTGCCGGAGTCTCGATACGGGTTGGGAAATCATTGGTGTTATAACCCATGGTGCAGTCCACGCCGGAAGCTTTGGTGAGCTTGACCATCAACCGTTGATTGCTGAACCCTACCGCGCCGATACCACTTAAAGTATACGTGGTCGCATGATTTCCACCAGCGGATGTTCCGGCTTCCTTGGTCTGGGAAGCAATCAAAGTTGCGCCGCCACCGTTGGAATTGACTTTGTAAATATCCACTCTTACCTGGGACGATGAACCCGGATTATTGGTCCAGAGTACGAAAGTATAAGTCCCGGCGTTGTAAGTCCCATTAATCACAGGGCTGTACCAGTAAGCAGCTGTGGTAGTGATTGATCTGGTGGGTTGCCAGCCGGTGGTGCTGCTATTGGTGTCCTGCAAATTTTGTCCGGCCGGGCTGACACCACTCACCGATTGATTAAACAGATACCAGGTTGTGGGCAAAGGCGCTCCTGTTGGTCCCGGAGTCGCGGTCGGAGTTACGGTCGGAGTTTCCGTAGGAAGCGTCGCAGTTGAGGTTGGGCCCGGTGTCGACGACGGGGTAGGGGTAACAGTCGGCGTCGGAGTTGCAGTCGGCGTCACAGTTGGAGTTTGCGTCGGTGTCGGAGTTGTGGAACCCGAACTGCCATATACTTTAATCTCATAGGCCGAGGCCCATCCGGCGCTGGCGCCGGTAACGGTTACTCTTACATATCTTCCGGCGGCCGTGAAGCTGTCGGATGTATCACCATTAGTGGTATTACCGGTTTTATCCACTACGGTTGAATAAGTGCTATCGTTGCTTGAAACCTCAATCCGGTATTTATAAGACCGGGAACTACTATTATACCAACTAATATCAACTCTCGATAAACTATAATTGGAACCTAAATCAACCTTCCACCATTGCGGGAAGGATGCGCTGCTCGCCGCCCACCTGGTGCTGGTACTGCCATCGTTACCATTGGCAGGCACATTACCGGCTTGATAGGTACTAGCCGTGGCGGTTCTACCTTGCGATAATAACGTCGTTCCACCCGGTATTGGCGTTGGGGTCGCGGTCGGCGCCACAGTCGGTGTAGGCGTCGCGGTCGGCGCTACAGTCGGTGTAAGCGTCGCAGTCGGCGCTACAGTCGGTGTAGGCGTCGCGGTCGGGCCGGTTGTTGAGAACCTCAACCAGTTGAGATTCCAACCGCCGCCGGTAGTAAAGATCCTGAGTGTCTGAACCCCGGCAGTCAAGTTGACATTTCCGGAAACCGTGGTCCAGGCTTGCCAGCCGCCGGTATTCGGCACGGTGTAACTACCCAATACAGTACTGCCTCTCCTCAAATCAAACGTACCGGTAGTATTTGGACTGGCCACCCGATACTCGGCACTGTAGGTTGCGGTACTTGCAACATTTACAGAATAATCCATCCAATCATTAAGGTCGATCCAGCCGACATTTAAACCGCCGCCGTTATCACTGGTTTCTTCAGTCTGGACGCCGGACATGGCGCTCCAGTTCTCAGCCTCGATTTGTCCGGGAATGGCCGCCGGAGGTATCGGGGTAGCAGTCGGGCCGGGTGTCGGGGATGGGTAAGAACCTTTTTGATAAACCCGGACATAGTCTATGTACATGGATTGTGGAAATACCGAATCATCCGGGCTTTGATAACCGGTGTACGGGGTCCCCGGTCCGCCGACAGCCACGTTTAACTGCAGATAAAAATTTTGATCGAACGGCGCATACGGATTGGTGGACTCGGGAACAGCCGAACAATACCACTCAATATGAGATCTGGTTTCATAAAGATTGCCGTCCACATACCAATGGAACTCGCCCGGTAACCATTCAATCTCGAAGATATGATAATCAGTGTCAAAGGTTCCCGAAGATAAGGTATAGGAGGCGCCGATATACTTCCAGGGGTTGCCGAAAGGTATGGTTCCACCGACCTTATTCATCTGGTCGCCACGGTTTTCCATGAAATCGAACTCGCCGCAAACCGGCCAGCCGCCGTATGAAGAAGCAGTGGGCATCATCCAGAACGCCGGCCATACGCAACGGCCGTGCGGAAGCTTGGCGCGGATCTCAATCCAGCAATATTGCCAATCACCTTTATTTTGTGAATAAAGTTTAGCCGATGTATATTGATTTCCACCATAAGCTTCTTTGATGGCTTTAATAACCAGGTTACCGTTTCCATCATAAAATGAGTTGTTAATCCGGTTTGTGTAATACTGTAATTCGGCGTTTCCAAACCCGCCGTTTTGATTAACCAAGTTCCACTTGGAACTATCAACCGGAGTATTGGCGGCGCCATTTCCTTCATCGGACCAAACCAGCGTATAGTCCGCGGGAGCTGCCGCTTTTAATTGGCCGGAAATCAGCATCGTTGCAAATAACAATACTAATGCCGAAATTAAAAAGATATACTTGCTTTTAAACATTTAACTCTTTCCTCCTTTAATCAGTTCATACTTGTTTCTAAAATCCAATAAACCTTTACAACATAAAACATTGCCGGGTCGATTCACCTCCTTTTTTATAAACTGATCGTTGTTGTATCAATAATTTGATGGATGTTACAATTTAATTATAATTTTTTCAACCCCTTATCATAAAAAACCATAAAAAACAGTATTTACCGTTTTGTTCTCGCAAACAATATTTGTTATATAATTATACATTAAAATGATTTATTTAACCAGGAAAAAATAGTAATAAATAATCCAAACACCTTCTTTTAAATATTTATTAATATTACAAAAAATTTCGTAAAGCCATTTAAAGTTTTGCAGCTCTTCCCACTCAAAAAGAACGATGAAAAGAGCTGCTCGGTTAATCATTATGTTTATTGCCGCATGATAAAATTCTTATCCGGCCTTTTCCAATTGAACTTCCATTATTTTTTCGAGATTTTCCAACAGATACTTTTTACCGGTTTCGTTGATGATTACTTTATCGTATTCAACTCCGTTATAACTTCTTTTTTCGGTTTCAAACCCGTATTTTACCGAATTTTGATTGACAATCGTGTGGAATTTCCCGTCATCGCCGTTTTCTTCACTCAATACTCCCATTTTTTTCAGTCGTTTATTCAGATCAACCCCGGTTAATTTTTTGCTTTTGGTAATATCGAGCTGAGAATTAATGCATTTCGAAAATTCATTGACCCCAATCTTCCCTTCCGGAAATACCACACGGCTTTTTTGCTCCGGGGTGATGATGAATTTCTCCAGCTTTTCGCGGTTCCGGTTGTAATACATTTCTTTCATTACCTTGTCCAATACCTCGGTCATAAAATAAAAACAGCGGACCATCCTGGAATCATTCAAAAAACTCTCCTTGTCAATCATCCCGCCCGTTACGGGATTAACGCCCTTAGCGATCTTCGTTAAAACAGTCTTGGCATTTTCCACTTTTTCAACATCAACGTACATTTTTTTACCTCCGTTTTTTGTGTTTTTCACTTTTCCCATCCATCAATTCATCTTTTTATAACAATCATGGCAAAAAATTGCCGGTAATCTACAAAATACCCTCCCTTACCAATTTTGTTATCTGTTTTACCCGATCCTATCACAAACATGTGTTCGTGTAAAGATAACAAATTGTAAACTTTTTTCCAGATCCGCATTTAATCCTTCTTATCTTGTCATATCTGAGTTTATCGTCTGTTGCAAATCATTCCATGTAACAAATAGATTAAAATAAAAAAAATAGTTCGAAAGTAACAAAAATGTTTTCGTTAACAGACTGACTTTCACAACATTATCTAATAATAACAAAATGCATTTGGTATACTAGACGACATTCAAATACGTAAGTCAGTTAAATGAGGCTAAAAGCATAAAGGATTTATGTAAATTTGATGTTTTAACCGCTTTGTAGGTCAATCTGGAGCAGTATAAGTAAAATTTCGACGGTTATATAATAACCGGACACGGATTTGATAAAAGTTCACCATACGGGGAAGCCGAGCTTCTTTTTTTGCTCCAATTCGGCTTGCCCGGCTGATCGGCGGTTTTATTCGCTTTCACGTTTCCCCGCAAGTTGTCTGGGACTCCACACTTTCAACCCGGATCGATCAGGTGTTGCCTGATCAGATGCAGATTCGACCCGAAAAATAGGCTGAGTTTTATGGTAAGATATCCGAAAAGGTCTAAGTTGTTAAATTCCCACGGTTATTTCTTTCGGGGGGTAGCGTACGACTGGTCGATGAAACTCTTCAGTCCTTTCATCTTTTGGAAATCAAAACCGGCCGGAACAAACTGCGGCGTATTGACCTTCATGTCGTCATATCCTATCAATTTCACCGGGGGAGAATCCCGCCCATTGTCGTCAACATAAACCATATATAAAGCGGTCAGTTTATTTTTACTCCGATTGGAACTGAAGATAAGCCAGTGCGAATCGGATGACCAGTAATGCCAGGAATCCATCGTCTGATCCATGTTCAATTTCATTTTAAATAACCGATTCCCTGCCCTGGAAAGGAGGTAAATATCACTCGTTTGCCGGGCGAAAACTCCTTGTCGGGCGTCGCCCCGGCAGAAAGAAAGCCATTTGCCGTTAGGAGAGAATTGCGCGAAATAATGCCATTTCCCGTCTGCTGAAGCATTTTGAACCGGGACCGGAACACCGCCCCGCCCTTTATTAAATGGGATTTGATACAAACCCATGCTGGCCACGCCCGTGAATCCGTCGGATTTGGTAAATTTATAACGTGAAAAGACAATACTCCGCCCGTCCGGGCTGAACACCGGCATGTCCTCCACGTAGTTGGGATCGCTCGCTCCTTTAAGCGGAGCGATTGTATCTTTTTTTTCGTCAAACAAATAGATGTCTCCGGTCTGGTAAGGATAATCGAACGGCTCGGTTACCGTCGGTTTATTAATGAACTGGCCGTTGGCGTTGACTACGAATACCGCGTAACCACCCCGTGGGAAAATCGAAAAAAATGTAAATTCACCGAGACTCTTCTGGGCGAATTCCATACTTGCCTTGGAGCGCTTGGCCATGAAAACCCGGCGGTCCAGTTTCTGCTTGATGTTAAAAAAAGCCGCGTCGGAGGAATATCCGTGGCAACCAGCGCAACTGTCCTTTTCAAACGCGATAACGGTCCCGGGTGATCTTCGGTTGAATGAAAAAACCTTGACGGCATTGGGAGCGGTCGGGTTGAACAACGGTTGCACCAGGCGGTAAACGATATGGTCCTGTAAAGGACCGGCTACCAGGACCCGGACCGAATTACTCCGGTAGGTCTTTCCCCCGTTTTCCGTGAATACCGTCACCTTGAATTCTTTCCCGGCCAAAAACTCCGCCAGCTCGTTTCCCGCCGGTTGCCAGCGGTCTTTTTTAAGTAATATGTTTAATTCACGCGAACCGGATTCCAGCTTGAGCAGGAACATCCCCCGGTAGTTATCGGAACTTTCCCATTCAAACACCGGATATAAGTAATTCCCGGGAACTACCGCCCGATCAATCGGATTGGTGAGGGACAGGTTCGGATCGAACATTGCGTTCCGGCAGTCAAACCTCTTTAACAACGCCGGCCGGATCCAGTCAAGCGAAAGTACTTTTTTTTGTAAACCGGCCGCGCCACAGGGCGACAATCCTAAACAAAATCCCAGGAAGACGACTAAAAACAATGGATAAAACCATCGCTTCATTGCATTCACCTCCACCGATCAAAATTTACTTCTATTGTATCATATTTCATTGCTTTCCTGTTTTACATTCAATATAATTAAAAAACCGCGTTCTAACCTAATCCGATAAAAATTGACAATCGTTCCTGGTAGGATTTATAATCAACATATTAATAATATTGGATCAGGAGGTGAATTCATGAAAAAATTATACCTGATTGTCTGTTTGATCCTGTTAACCTTGATCTCTGTTTATTTCTTTATCGGTTGCGGCGGCAGCAGTACCCCCGATTATGTCGGGGAGTGGTCATATGTTTATTCAATGGGGCCTCCCCCTATCTATAATTTACGTGAGGACGGAGGTTATTCGTTGCTTACTTATAACGGAGTGCCTCATAGCTCAGATATAACCAGTGGAGAAATGGGCACCTATACCGTCGCATCGGATCAAATCACCTTTAACGTTACTCACCAATATAATGGGGTAACATGGACTGCTGCCCCTGCCACAAACGGGCCTTTTAGCTTCAGCGTAATCCGGGAAGTCAGTATTACCATAGACTCAAACCTGTACAACTATTACGGCCCCGCTACCGCACTCCCGGTCCCCTGATTTTAACCATCCATTTTCCTGAAATCAGGCGCGGGCCAATATTGTCCGCGTCTTTTATTTTATTTTTCTCCACTGTCTCTGTTAATGAATACCGAACCGGATTTGGCCGAAGCAATAATATAACCGGTAGTACCTACTGTCAATAACACCCCTCCCAACCATACCAGTCCTATCCAGCGGATTATCTTGGCGCGCAAGATGACCGCCCCGCCCTCCTTAACATTTTCCAGCTGGATATATAGATCTTCCCAAGGCTTTGACCGGACTGTCGCGCGAGCATGAAAAAAATCCAGCCTTTTGTAATACGTCAAGTCGGCTTTGAACGTCTTCAATCCGCTTTTTTGCCGTAGTTCCAGCTTTGCCCGGGCAATGGTTTTTTCATTTGTATCCAGCCATCGTAAATTCTGAAAAGTAATTTGATATCCTTCCAAAGAAATATTTCCCCCCGGACGGAGCGTCCGGACTTGTTCCAGCG
>JBJKPO010000274.1:0-6201 GCA_046706235.1 Bacillota bacterium
ATTTAATCTAACCTCCATTTAGATTGTGAATCTAACTTACGGTTAGCTTTCAAAAGTATCTCAACCCGGAGAGCCCGTTATCGCTTACCTTAAGTGGGGTGTATTTATGCCCAACCAGAGTGGAACCGCGAATTAACCTTCGTCTCTGAATTTCGAGACGAAGGTTTTTGTTTTTTATATAACAAAAATAGTGGTGTAAAGGAGCGGATTAAAGTTGACTTTAAAAGTATATAACACCTTGACCGGTAAAAAAGAGGAGTTTATACCAAGAGATCCGGGTAAGGTGAGTATTTACGCCTGTGGAGTGACTCCATACAATTACGCGCATATCGGCAACGCCAGACCGCCGGTATTTTGGGACTGCGTGCGCCGCTTTTTAAAATACCGGGGTTATCAGGTAACTTATATTCAAAATTTTACCGACGTGGAAGATAAGATTATCAACCGGGCCGCTCAACTGAACCGGGAGCCGCTCGATCTGGCCGCGGAATACGCCGGTATTTATTTGGAGGATTTAAAGGCGCTTGGGGCCCTCCCGGCCGATAAATACCCGAAAGTATCCGAACATATCCCGGAAATTATTGAGATGATTCAGGTCCTGATCGATAAAGGTTACGCCTACCGGCTGGATGGCGATGTTTATTATGAGGTAACCCGATTTAAAGACTATGGCAAACTATCGGGCCGGGCCCTCGATGACCTCCGGGCCGGCGCCCGGGTTGAAGTGAATCAAGGCAAACGGGATCCAATGGACTTTGCCTTGTGGAAGGCCGCTAAACCGGGTGAGATTAGCTGGGACTCCCCCTGGGGACCGGGACGGCCCGGCTGGCATATTGAATGCTCGGTCATGTCGCTAAAATACCTGGGAAATAGTTTCGATATGCACGGCGGCGGCGAAGATCTGGTTTTTCCGCATCATGAAAACGAAATCGCCCAGTCGGAGGCTTATTCAGGGAAGCAATTCGTTAAATACTGGCTGCATAATGCCTTTGTGACCATCAGCGGCGAACGGATGGGGAAATCGCTGGGTAATTTTTCGACCATCCGCGATGTCCGGGAAAAGTTCCCCCCAAAAGTGGTGCGTTATTGGCTACTCGGCACTCATTACCGTAACCCGGTCAATTTTGGGGAAGAAGAGTTGAATGCGGCCGCCAAGGGGTTGGAACGGTTGGAAATTGCCGTATTTAATTGGAAACATCAAATAAACGCCCTGACCGGCGATGAACAATCCGGGACGGAGCCGTTGGAACAGTCCGGAGAAGTCGTTATACGGGCGGAACAAGACTTTGTAAGCGCAATGGAGGATGATTTCAATACTCCTCAGGCCCTGGCTAGTCTCCATGAACTGGCGCGGGAGATAAACCGCTGGATCCAGGGCAACGATTTCAAACCTACCGCCGGCGCTAAACAAATCCTTACCGAAGCGGTGGCAACGTTGACGACCCTGGGAGGAATTTTAGGGATTGATTTCGAGGCCGAAGCTGGTCCCAAAACAAATGGAATCGATGCGGCCCAAATCGAAGAATACATCGCCCGGCGCGCCGGGGCTAAAAAGGATAAAAATTGGGCTTTGGCCGATCAAATTCGCGACGAACTGAAAAACAAGGGGGTAATTCTCGAGGATACCCCGCAAGGAGCCAGGTGGCGGTTCGAGTAGCCGCCGCCGTTTCATACCGGTGTGCATTTAAACAAAATATTAATTGTGCTGCCATAATTTGAACCATGAAAAAATGTTCCGCCAAAACGGCAGCGGTTCCGCGGAAGGCAGGCGTGGTTCCGGCGGGCAATCAAACAGCGTAAGCGACTCGTCCGCCCAATGGCGGTTGGTTTCCGGTCTGGCTTCCGAAACCTGATTGGCGGCGGGTTTGGATTTGGTGACGCCGCTGTTGATTTCCAACTTGAGTTTCACTTTGCTGTCCGTGAGTTGATTAACTTTGAGCTGTATTTTTATAGTAGACATGGGAAACGCACCTCGATCCATTTTAGCCGTTATTAGCCGTTGGTTATAATAAAAGGATATTCAACCTCCCGGTTGGTTGGCATGTTATTTTAGCATGATTTTAAGAACAAGGAAGTATTTAATCCGGTTTTGGCAGGAGTATTCAAAAAATAATCGAAAGTTTATTATATTTCGCGCCGGGACGCGGAGTTTAATTATTAGATCTTTCTGTCTCAGCGCCTTCGAAGGAGAATTGATTATTAAAATTTTATTTATGAGTAACGGACATGGCGAGGATCTGATCGCCACCCGAATCATTCAAAAACTGATTGACCAGCCCGATTTGGAAATCCAGGCCCTGCCGGTTGTCGGCGCCGGGACAGCTTATACGGAGCTGAATATTCCCTTGATATTAAAGGGATATAGTTTACCGAGTGGGGGTTTTATCCGGAATGGTCCGCGTTATTGGTGGATGGACCTGCGGGCGGGGCTTTTCGGATTAACCGTGCGTCAAATCAGGGCATTGCGGTTTGCCCGCGCCCGAATCGACCTGGCGGTATGCGTTGGGGATATTTATTTAACGGTTTTGGCCGGGTATTTCTTACGGCGTCCCATGGTTTTTTTACCGACCGCCAAATCTGACTATGTTTCGCCCCATTGGCCCATCGAACGCGGGTGGATGCGGCGTTTTTGCACGAAAATATTTACCAGGGATCACGTTACCGCCGGGTCGTTGACCAAATACGGTTTACCGGCCGAGTTTTTGGGTAATGTGATGATGGACTCATTAGATTATCAAGGATCTGATTTGCAAGGAGCGGATAACGAGTGGACCATCGGCATTTTACCCGGCAGCCGGGCCGAGGCCCATCTGAACCTTGAAGATATCGCCCGGGTGGCATTGACGCTTCAAGATTTGCTGGGAAACGTTCCCCAGGCTAAACCGGCCCGTTATTTGGCGGCATTGACCGGCGCGATGCCGGTGGACGGACTTGCGGATCTATTTACCCACAGTGGCTGGACGGTCCGGGGACCCGGACCGGAAGAACGGCAGCGCGGTATTACCGGCCATTTTATTCATCCAACTCGCGATTCTTCGGTCCGGCTGATTTTAACGCAGGGCCGGTTCGCGGATGTGCTGGCGGCCAGCGATTTGGTTGTCGGGTTAGCCGGTACCGCCAACGAACAGGCGGCGGGCTTGGGAAAACCGGTGGTGGCCTTCGTGGGACGAGGCACGCAGTATACCGAAAAATTCGCCCGGACTCAAAAGAAGTTACTGGGGGATTCGCTTAGTTTGGTAGATCGAGATCCCGATATTGCGGCAAGAGAGATTTTAAATATCCTTTGCGATCGATCCCGCCGGGAACGGATGGCTGAAATCGGACGGGAACGCATGGGCGGACCGGGCGGCGCGCAACGGATCGCCGCCGAAATTTTGAAATTAGCCCGGGCTCAATTGTAATTTATTTAAAAATGGATCCCGCCGTTAAGCCGGCAGGATTTTTTTAACGGGCGCGAAATAGTTATAAAGATATTGCTTTTTTGGAGGTAAAAAGTGAAGACATCCTGGTTTACAATAATCAACCCCTGTTCCGGTTCCGGGAAGGCGAAGGACGATTGGCTTTGGATCGAAGCCTTGCTGCAAAAAGCCGGAATCGAATATCAGCCCCGGTTTACCGAATACCGTAACCATGCCGCCGAATTGACCCTGGAAGCAATCAGGAAAGGATGGCGGCGGATCCTGGCAATCGGAGGGGACGGCACCGTGAATGAGGTGGTGAACGGGGTCTTCGGCCAAACCGGGATACCTACCACCGATATTACTTTGGCGATGATCCCGGTGGGGACCGGCAACGATTGGCGGAGGACCGTCGGTATTCCCGAAGGTTATCCGGAGGCGGTTTCCACGATAAAAACCGGGGAAACTTATCTCCAGGACGTTGGTTTCGTTAAATACCGGGATCATGACGGTCAGCAAAAGGATCGGTATTTTGTCAATATTGCCGGAATGGGATATGACGCCGTGGTAGCGGCTAAAACTAATCTCCTGAAGGAGTTAGGCCGAAAAACGAGTGTTTCCGCTTATCTGATGAATGTTTTTTCTTGTCTAATGAAGTATAAACACACCAAGGTTAAAGTAACCGCCGATCATGAGGAAATTAGCACCGATCTTTTAAGCATGAACGTGGGTATTTGTAAATACAGCGGGGGAGGCATGATGCAAGCTCCCAGGGCCGTACCCGACGACGGATTGTTGGACTTGACCTTAATCAAGAAAATGACTAAGTTTCAAGTAATAAAAAATGTCGGGAAATTATATGACGGTTCATTCATCCATTTGCCCCAAGTGCATATCACCCGCGGCAAGAAAGTGGTGGTCGAGTCGGAACCGGAAATCGCATTGGAAGCTGACGGCGAAATCCTGGGAATATCTCCGTTTGAAATTGAGGTCATCCCCCGCGGCATAAAAGTGGTAATCAATCGGGACTACTTTAAAGGAGAAACCCAAGTTGGCACTACTTCTTTTTGAATTTAAAATAGATTTCGTTATAGAATCTGAGAAAGGTTAAGAAATCCGTTGCCATCGAATAATATATTGTAGAAATAATCATTCACCTCTTCGGAGGGAGTTTGGAGGTATCGAAATGGTAAATCTTTTTGACAAGGTAAAGAGTGGATTGGATAAAGGCATATCCACGGTCAGCGTTAAATCCCAGGAAGTGCTTGAGGTTACCAAGATTAAAAGCCACATTGGGAACCTGAAAGAACAGATTATTAACGCGCAGTCCAAATTAGGGGAAGATGTATATCAAATGTACTTACAAAGCGGCATTGATCAAACCGTGATTCAAGAAAAATGCGAATCGATTAAGGCCCTGGAAAATCAAGTCGCGGAAAAAGAAGCGGAGCTGCAGAAAGTTCATCTCAAAGCCGCGGAAGCCATGGGGAAAAAATTTTGCGATGTTTGTAAGACGGAAATACCGGAAGATGCCAAGTTTTGCGGTAAATGCGGCAACAAAGTAGGCGGGGAGTAACCCCGCCTTTTTTTACCGGGCGGCAATAACAAGACATTTTGTATTAAATTATACTATTTTAATACAAGGAGTACTTTTTACTAAAAAACACTAGCCACAAAGGCGCCTTAATCGGAAAATAATATTGAGGTGTTTTAATGGCTACTTTTGGGAACCGGCTCCGTTTATTGCGGGAAGAAAAAGGCATGAAGCAAAAGGAAATTGGAGGATTACTGGGGGTAAAGGAATCTTCCGTCGGTAAATATGAAAACGAGCAACGGACGCCTCCGCCTAAATCTATTAATAAGCTGGCGGACTTCTTTCAGGTATCTTCGGATTTTTTATTGGGCCGTTCCGATATCCGGCTCTCCGCTGAAGAAGTTATCGCGGAGCATAATGAAATGATTGCGGATTTGCCGGAGGACGCCCGTAAGGAAGCCAAGAACGTCCTGGGCTATATCCGCGAAAAATATAATAAAAAAATCAAACCGGAATAGCCGCGCTTTCCGGTTTTTATTTTACCCATTCCGGTATTGGTTTGGAATTTTTACCTTGAAGGATTTTTTTATATGCGGTTATATATTGGTTAAATCCGATTACATTATTAACATGTTCGCCGAGAGTATTTTCATCCAATAAAGTTGCCGTATATCCGTCTTTGGTTAACGACAGAGTTGCGATTTGAATCGGTTCATTGATCCCGCCGGGATTAAGTTTGATTGTATGCCAGAGAGCCCAGACCACGTGAAAAATCCCTTCGCTTAACGATGGTAATTTATCTTTCCAGAAGATTTCCCTCAAAAAACCTAAAAACGGATCGGTAATTAACTGGCCGCTGCCCATCGAAGTATACCATAAGGCGTTATCTTTAAATTCCGGTTGAAAATCATTGGTGTTAAATTCGCATAAGTAGAATTTGTTTCCGTTTGAATATGCCGTTAAGGCCCCAAATTGACCCGGCGGCGCGCCGGATGAATGGAAATTTTGAATTCCCTGGGCCGATAATTCCCGGCCCACCTCTTGATAAGGTTGTTGAAATCCGCCGGTTTTCCAATATTCGGTGACAATATGCGTAAAACGCTGGCACAGTCCAATCGCTCCGGAGCCGGCGACAATAATTTGATTCTCAATTATAAAGATTTTTTTACATTTTTGTTCGATGGTCGGTATATTCAAGCTTGTCCCTAAAGTCGCCGTGCTATCCGCGCCGATAACAATACCGTCTTCGCAAAGCAGACCGATTAATAT
>JBJKPO010000275.1:0-2815 GCA_046706235.1 Bacillota bacterium
CCCTCAAAGAATACTTAAACGTTCATCTAAATTCGGGAAATAAGATATTTATCTCTACCGGCAAATTGATTAACGGCCTGCTGGAACGGTTGCAACACCTGGAAACCGCGTTTAAGGCCTTGCGGGAATCAACGCCGTGGGACCGCTGGCTGGTCTTTTTACGGATAATGGACCCAGAAATCGCGCGGCGGACCTGGGAAAACTTTACTCCGGGAATCCCAACCACCGTGGAGGCTTTGATTTACGCCTTGATTGGGTTATTAGTAGGATGGGGGCTATACCAGGGTATTAAAAAATTATTCGGCTTGCCGTTCAGGAAAACCACTTCTCCCAAACCTGCCGGGAAACCAGGAATACCGGCGATCTAATCTATTGCTCCGGTGGCTTGCGCCTTCTTCAAAGGTGATATATCTATCATAAATATTTGGAATAGCCAAGAAAACGAAGTTTTCTCAATTAAAGATAATTATCTTTAACTGCCGGAGCAATAGATATTGGAAACAAGCGAAATGGAAGCTCAAGGTCTTGGAGGGATATGGATGCTTGAAAACAGGAAGGAATACTGTGATTGCCCGAAAATCAAATGCAAGCGGCATGGCAAATGCAAGGAATGCTGAACATCACAGCAAGAAACAGCCGAGGTGTAAAAGATAATTTAACTCGACCAGCGTTCATAGAGCGCCGGATAAGATTCCTTCAGATGCCGGAAAAATGTTTCCCTGCATTTTAGCTTCGTCAGTTGCGACAAAAGCTTTCGGGGATATGAACCGGTTTTACGCATCGCATTGGCGGGGTCGATCGCCCGAAGCCGGCCATCGGGGGTAACAATAAGATGGGCCATCCTGGTATCCAGACGGTGAAACCCCAGCCGTTCAAAGGCTAGTAATAGTTCGGCGATTTGACGTGAAAGTTCCGCCGTCAGGGGATTTTTACGCAGATATTCCTTAAGATCGATGCCGGGAATATATTCACGGATCATATAGTCCGGACCCCATTTGAAAACTTTGGGAAATTGAGGTTCATTACGGGCTTTCAGTAAGATTTCCAGTTCCAGCGCCAGAAACTCAACCCGTTTATATATTTTAATACAACGCCAGGGGTCGATTAAGTATACTTTCCCCTGGGAACCTTCGCCGATCAGTTGTAGGCTATCTTCGCGTAAACCATAAGGCAGCGTCATTCGATCACCTTTTTAGTTCCGGTATAATATAAGATATAGTAAGCTGCCGGCCCCCAAAAAGTGATATGCATTAAGCTTTTATTATTTGAGTAATGTCGCCAGCGATTCCTTTTTACGGTAAACCGTTGCTTGTAAAAGGGCGATTAATTCTTTGGTTTCATTGGTCACGCGGACCAGATAGGTTGCCAGTTTAGGATTCAATGATTCCTCCACTGCCTCAGCAAATAGTGTCCCCTGTGAAACCGCCTTGAAATAAGACATATTGCCATTGATAAGGACCGCGATGGTCCCGTATGAGTTACAGGCGGCCGCCAGCGCCAAATCGGCGAGCGTGTAAAGCGCTCCTCCCTGAATGGTCCCAAGTCCATTTAAATGGGCATTCCGTATTTGCAGCCTGGCTTTGGCATACCCCGGTGATACTTCCAGTAATTCTACTCCGACCGTTTCTATCGCGAAGTGGTCTTGTTTCATTACTTGTTTTACGACATCCATTTTTACACTCCACCGTCCTGTTTTGAATGATATAATTCAACTAAATTTTTTAAATCTCCCGACCTTTGGTAAGGGTTATTCTCATTCCACGCCAAATTTCCTGCTTTGACACCGGGTGTTTCTTGCCAGAATTTGTTCTTTGATCGAACCGGTTTCCTTTGTTATAATGACCTTTGTGCGGTTGGATACGGTCCCTTTTAACGGCACTTTGGAATGGCGGTTCAATCAAGAAACGCATCGTCGTTAATTGTACGGGTAAGTATAAACAGTAACGCCGTTGTTCACAAGAATGAATATTAAAACCCGATTCCAACACTTTTGAAAGGGGGTAATAAAAGATTCTTAAAAAAACGCTGGTATTCGGAGTTGCTTTTCTGATGCTGTCATTTAGTGCTATTCCAGTGAATGCGACAGTGATCCATAACATTCGAAGAGGAGAATCGTTATATATCATTGCCGAACACAATGATATCTCTGTAAGAGAACTAAAACAGGCTAATGGTATAAACAGCAATCTTATTTATGCCGGAAATAAGCTGGTTATTCCGGAAAATACTGCTTATCAAAAAGCTGTCAATCGACATGATATGGATTTACTGGCCAGGGTGGTTACGGCGGAAGCCGGCGGCGAATCGTTCGAAGGAAAAGTAGCAGTGGCTTCGGTTATTTTAAATCGCATGAAAGACAAGAAGTTTCCGAGGACAATTGCCGGTAACATTTTCAAACCGCATGAATTTGAATCCGTATCCAACGGGCTGATCTGGCGTCAACCATCCGGAGAAGCTTATCAAGCGGCTGAGGAGGCATGTAAAGGATGGGATCCGACCAATGGAGCGAAATATTTCTTCAATCCAGCCAAAGCTCCTGGACGTTCTTGGGTTTGGACTCGTACCATTACCGACCGTATCGGCCATCATGTATTTGGAATCTAGGCTAACAACCAAACTGGGGTTTATAAGGATTTCCGGTATCAATGCTATTGGTCTTATCCTTATAAACCCCACTTTTTTTAACATAAATCATGTATGATTTTTTCATACATGATTATTCATGCTTAATCCCAAATTTGTTCAAACTTTTTGATAGCGTCACGTTCTCCAGCTACCACCAGTAGATCTCCTACCCCGATAATGTCCTCGGGTC
>JBJKPO010000276.1:0-6404 GCA_046706235.1 Bacillota bacterium
GTCTTAGGTAATCCCACCGGCATGAAAAGACCTCCTCCAATCACAATATCCCTCTTTAAAAAACATTTCGCAAATATGGTTCGATAATGGTTCCGGTTCCTCCGTTTGAGTATTGCTTCGATACTCCCCATACCGGATAGTCCGTTGGCAAAAAACAAAGAGTCACGCCTAAATCAGCGGCTAATGCCATCGCTTTTGTTAAATAGTGATCGTGATCGTTCCATTTAAAAATGATATATCTCCAGATAATATCAGGTTTGCTAAGTCCCAACCTTCTTTTCATCCGGATCAGCCTTTTCATATTATTGAACGCCTTTTCAAAGCTTCCCCCAATACGGTATTTCCGGTAACTTTCCTCGTCCACGCCATCGATCGAAAACAAAACGGTGTCGATCCCGGATTCAATTAATGCCGCCAATCGGTTTTCAGTATCAATGGTCAAACCGTTCGTTGAAGTAAAAACAGTTACTTTGGGCACTGCTTGCTTTATACTTTTTAAAAAACCGAATGCTTCGTCATATAACAGCGGTTCACCGTGATTAAAAAAGCCAATTTTTTCCAGACAAACCAGTCCTGGGAGTTCCCCGATAATTTTATCCACCAAATACGGCGCCATTTTTTTCTCATTACGGGAAGTTATTATCGCGTCACGCTCACAGCCCGGACATTTCAATATACAGTCACAATTATACTCGATAATTAACTTCGCGGGCCCGTTTTGCCTTGGAGCCGTTAATCGGCCGTCTTTTAAGAAGTGGCACCGGTTACAGTACCTGGTGGGAAAATAACCGTTACTAACGCTATCCAATAAACCCGAATATTTTTCTCCGTTCCATATTTCAACCAGTTCTTCCTGGTAAAGACTTCCTAACGAGTTATCCTTGGTTTTATCGTAACAACTACAAACCACGGCACCATCCGAAAGTATTGTTGTTTGTTTGCCGTTCGCGGCAGAACAGGAGTATACTCCCGAAACGCACATACCTCAATTTCCTCCATTTATCCGGTTTATTGGAAACGGTTATCTTAACCATCATCGAATCTGTCCGTTTATAACGGATATGGTATTTATAAAACGCTGAAAATATCGTTCATCTTTTAAATTTAATATTTCATTTCGATTCCCGTTCAAATCCTGGTAACTAAGTGATTTAATTTCGGATACGGAGTAGCTCAGCATGTTTTCCGCTGATAGTAACCTGGTAATAATACCGCACCCGCAATCGTCACCTAAAACAAATACATGTAAATCACTCCGGCAGGATCTTAAATAAGCGATAACTTTCCATACGTCGCCGGTCCAGGCCCCTTCCCACCTTCGGGATTCCTCGATCGTATATAAAGGCGTGGCCATTCGTTCGTCCGTGGGATTACAATCGTGTAGAACAATGACCCCCTTTTCGGATAAAACCGCCAAACAATTCCCGATATCCTTGAGACACTGGCCATACTCGTGAAACCCATCGATAAAAGCGACATCGATTTTTAATACTTTCCCAAACTCATTTTCGATATAATTATTATAGTTGTCAAAAAAGTCATCGCTCAGCATTTGATAATATTTACATTTATCATTTAAGTTACACGATATTCCGGCGGATGGAACTTTAGGATCGACACCTATTTTAATGCGGGAGTTGATCATATTGAAACATTTCCCGGAGGCAGTCCCAATTTCCATATAAGTTTCGGCATTTAAAGTGTTTATTATTTTTTGGATGATTTCGATCCGGTTCACGGTAGAAAATCCTTATCATAACTTAAGTTTCGATAGTTACATTTATTACACGCCAAATCGTACGGTGAAAAATAATCCGGATCTGTTAATAAGCGGCGAGATTCCCGGTATTTAGCGGAATTCCAAATCACCTCGAATTTTTCTTTAAATACGTTGCCTAAACTATATTTTTTATCATAAACCATGCAACAAGGATAAACTTCTCCGTCCCAGTCGATTGACGGTCTGGTCCAAACCTCGTTGCAACGGATATTTCCTCCGGCAATCCGATCGGCGGGTTCGAATTCCGGAAGGTATTTATCATATATTTCCGGTGACGGAGCAATGTCATCCTTGCTGAATTCACCGATATTATCTTGTTTTAACGGCTTTATCTTAAAGGCCATTTTTTTCGAATCACAGAGTTGTTTGATTTTCTCAATCTCAGTTTCGTTATATTTGGTTAAAATAACTTGCCAGACTAATTCGGGGAAAAGCTTTCCCTGCAATTCTTTTTCGGTATTGATCATCTCGATATTATCCATTATTAATTTCCAATTTCCCCCCCGGCGATATTTGGCATATGTTTCCGCCGTCGCGCCGTCAAGTCCGACTGTAATCTTCGACAAGCCCGCTGAAATAATTTTTACGGCGAATCCGTCGATACTGTGACAAAGATTGGTGCTTAGCGTGGTGCGGATGCCGCGCCCGGACGCGAGCGCGATAATTTCAAAGATCCTTGGATTAAGAAACGGTTCACCCCAACTGGAAAAAGTGATCGTACCTTTGAAACCCGGCATTTGATCTAAAAATAACCGGAATTGCGTATCGGAAAGAAAACCTTTTTCGCCAATATTCATTCCCAATCCATTAGGACATTTGATACATTTTAATTGACAATATTTGCTTGCTTCGATGCCGATACGTTGCGGCGGCGGAGCAATGAACCCGTCATTCATCCAAGTTATCCTTCCTTTATTTGCAATAACGGTTACATCACAAATAGTTTTGAATTTCGTTATCCAAATCGCTTGCCCTGGCAGCGTTAATTGCGTTAAACTCCTTTAAAGTAGAGGAACTTTCAATTACTTCATTGTTGTTCCCGATTATCTCAATCAATTGCATATATGCATCACGCAGCAAAGAACCGCATTTGGCGGTCATTTTATTTAAAATAACGGAAATTTCCTGGCCGGAATCGTCACTCTTCCGTTTCTGCGCGACTATATCCAATTGGTGAAGCTTTTCAATTACTTTACCGTAATCATTAATAACCGGTTTAATCAATTTCCAAAATGTCAACATCGGCTGATCCGTAAACGTAAACCGGCCCAAATCCCACCAATGGTCTTTTTGTAAATTATTACCCGCCAGCAATATTTCTTCGGCTCTTGAACCGGAATATACTTCCAATAGTGAAGTTAAATAAAACGGATTAATCGCGTCATGATTTTGTAAAAATTTGATATTCGCCACCACATCGCTTATTTTCATGACCGGAACGAAAAAAATAAAACAGATCTCGACGTTTATCCCTAATTCCTTCAATATTAAAATTGCCTTGTTATTGAGTTCGACCGTGGTAGGCTTACGCATCCATCTAAGCACATCATCCGAACCCGACTCAACTCCAAGAACGACTTTTTTTAACCCAACCTGGGCCATCCTTTTCATTAACTCCACGTTTGCGCATTCCCTGGAGCGAAGATTTATTACAAAATCAGCTTGATAATCATCAATTTTCGCAAGTCGATCACAAAAGTCAAACCCCCAGTTTTCCCCCTCGGACCCGGGAGCGATAAAGACCGGATCGTTAAACCTAATCCGCCTGACTCCATATTCTTTATATAAATAATACATTTCGTTTGTAACATTCCGCGCGGTTCGCTGCCGGCGGGGCAATCCCATACATTTCAGGGATTGGGACGAACAAAAAACACAATTTCCCACACAGCCTCTACTGGCGACGATGGATATTCTCCTGCCCAGTTCCTTCAGCCTCGGGACATCTCTGCGGCTGGGAAAATGCACTAAATCCAAATCCTTATTATATACAATCTTTTTAAAGATATCGTCCGTATTTGAAATAGTTTTGTTCCTAACCGCCAATCCCTCGATGTGGTCCGGTTTTTCATTTGCTTTCAATGAGTTGACAAGGGATACCAGTACTGTTTCGCCCTCGCCGATACATACCGAATCGATCTCTTTAACGTAGTCAAGAATCTTGCCGGCCGCGATACTTCCAAAAACGCCGCCGGCCGTTATATGTTTGGTATATCCCGTATCCCGTAACCGTTTAATAAAATTGATAACATGCGGGAATGTTTCTTGTACGCCGGCGGATATTCCAACCACCAATGGATCCCATTCCAAAATTTGCTCGATGATCGTTTCATCGGCAATGTCATATAATTGACAATCCACATGCTTGACGCTAATGCCCGAGTTCTCAAGCGAGGCGGTAAGGTAGCCAATAGCGAGACATTCGTGCTGGAACCTTTTATCCTCAATATTATCCCTGGTCAGGTTGATTAGGAATACCGCCATATAAATTGCTCCCGAATTATTGATTGATAAAAACCGAAACCACGGCCGTCATTTTCGTAAATCACAATAAAACGAACGGTAATATGACTGTTTATGTTTTGTCAAAGCATTAATAAACTCTTCGTCCGTTTCCGGCTCCTGATCGCACGACACCAGCAAATCGCTTAACTCGTTTATATCGCCTTTATATCCAAATCCGCATCTTTCCATTATCGAACAGTAATAAAAAAGTTGGGCTTGGTGTTTTTCATCTTCGTCCCGTTTAATCAAACCCGCCAGCTTCCGGCGATCCAGCCGGCTTAAAATGGTTTGGCAATACTCCCTGAATATCAATTTGCGGGGATCAAAACCACATTCCGCGATATACTTTTCCAACTCGTCGTAGCAGGGGCGATTTTCAAAATACCAATTTGTATATTCCTGATAACCCCAATAAAGAGGAATCGGCACAAACGAATAAAGGGTCGACCGGTGCTCGATAATCTTATATCCGAAATCCCGTGGCCCATCGACCGTTAACATCCTTCCAATACCGGTACCCCGAAATTCGGGATGAATAACGGTCCGGTGGCCCGTAACCATTTTATGGTTAATTTGTTGAAAATAAGGGTGCAACACTTCCCTTTTTTGGGAAAGCGGCGGCACTAAAATTGCTATCCCGACTTTTTCATTTTTTACCACCGCGATCAGAACTTTTGAGTTGTCGATTCTGCCGTCGGTATCTAAATAATGGTATCTGCGAAAACTTTCATAATCCGCCAACGAACCGTTAACAATCTCAATTTGATTATAGTCTTCCTTATGGATATTTTCCCGGTAACCAACTTCCACTTTATAATTATAACCGAGTTTAATCAACGTATCGGCATTGAAAGCCAGGGCCACTTCCAAATTGTTGCAACAAATAAAAAAACATTTTCCACTCCGTCTAATATTCTTCGCTAATGATTTGGCCAGCGCTTTTGCGGTAGTCGGATCAAGCTTGGATCCAAATTCATCTATATGTATAATTTGGTTGGAGCTTTGTGAAAATTCAAGGGCCAAACGCATTCTAAATTTTTGGCCTTCTGATAGTTGGGAGCACTTTCTTAAAAAAAGGTTGCCTTCCCCCAGTCCCGTGGCCGCTAAAATTCTGATTGCGTCTTTGGTATCGCTTCCCACCAGATTTATCAGGAAATCATCGTTTTCAACCGGCAAATCGACAAGATAACCGCCGCCTAAAAGTTCTTTTATTTTATTAAGGATTGAAGTCTTGCCGGCCCCGCTGGGACCGAATATTACGTTAATGTTGCCGATCTTAAAACTAAAACTCAAAGAAACCGGTATATTTACCCGATGGGGAGCATCAGAGCCAAGGTACCCAAAAGATTCAAGAATTTGCCCGACTCTTTCGCCGCAAACCAGTTCGGAGCGTTTATAGAAAATTTCCGGTATCTCAACCCGGCTTCCAATAAATCCGGTCGCGGCTAAGTCATTTTGATTTCTTTCATAATTGAAATTAGAATTCAATCCAATCACCTTTAAACGTAATCATCATAAATAACAGTGAATGTTACAGTATTTTTCTCATGTATACTATTCCTTCATCATTCGGGCCATGTACATCCGGCAGAGTAGCAACGGGAATAAAGCTATTTTTCCCATAAAATGCTATAACCCGGTAATCTTTAGCATAGGTTGACATATACATGCAATATACACCATGCTGTTTCGAGTATTCCGCGGTAAAAGCAAGCAGCTTCGAGCCGAAACCCTTGCCCCTGAACTCAGGAAATATCGCTATATCCAGCAATTCACTTTTTTTCCCGAAAAAACAAATTCCTTCCGGCCCTTCATCAATTAATAAAGCCGCAAATCCAACCGGAGTGTCGTTCTCAAGATAACTGCCGAAAAATTTCGCGCCCCTGAAAAAAAGGGAAGCAATTCTTCTTTTTAACCATTGAATATGTCTTTCATTGGTAAAATCAAAATACTTGCCGCATTCAACCTCCGCCATTAATTCAAAGAAAGAATCAAAATCCTTTGCTTGAATTTCTTTGATCATTATTTCTACCTCTCGAATTTTAACTAAAACATCTGTTTTTTGAGAATCGTATCATTATAGCTTCCGTCATCTAAAAAATAATTCACTGGTTTGAAA
>JBJKPO010000277.1:0-3277 GCA_046706235.1 Bacillota bacterium
AACAGCTGCTATTTTAGACCGCCTTGCGCACCAATGTGAGATCTTTTCACTTGATGGGCCAAGTTACAGATTAGAAAATAGAAGAACCATTTTTGGTAATTAATTACTGGGAATTTAAAGAGTTAATATTGTTACAAAGTGGTACAAAAAATATTAGCGTTTTTGGTACGTTTTATATTGACGTTTACAGCTGTAGTCTGGAATGTGCAGACTGCCCGCCTCGCTAAGGAACATGGCAACTGCAACATGATTGCTATCGGCCAACGCATGCTCTCGGAAGAAGAAGCAGTTGCCATCCTTGACGCTTGGCTCGCTGCAGAATTCAAGGGGGGCGGACGTCACAGAATACGAATTGACAAGATTGACGAGTAAAGGATTCAAAAGAAGCATTTTAAGGTTGTCAATGATGATTAAGAATCACTCCAAAATCACCTATTTTGTAAGAGAATTGAATGGTATAAAAAGAACCAAGAATCATTTTGAAAAGAATCCCGCTAGAATGATGGCAAAGGTAACAACTAAAACGGATACATGGAAAAATACGGAGATTATGCGGTTACACATTGATCAAATAACCGGTAATGTTCGGCGTCCCAGAAAAATATCTAAAAAAAAAACTGTGAAAAAGCCTAGTGAAAATTTGATTATAAACAGGCTTAGTCCGCAGTATTTTGTCAAATATGGGATTGAAACCAATCCTGTCTGTTATATAAGGCCGATAATTTTATCAATTGGTTAATGAGTAAAATTAGCCCGTTAACGAGACAAGTTGAAAAGTCCAGGTGAACATCGCCGGATTTTGATCGGGAGTGGAATCCGGTGCTGCAAGATTGACCACGGTTGATATTATATCGATAGTCTCACCTGTAGCTAAAATAACTCCGGTATATTCATATGTCTTTACATTCCGCCATTGCAAAGGATACGGAGTATTTGCATTATAACCGACCGGCGAAAAGGTAACGGGTGTACCTTCGACCGGCGTCACGGTAATTGTTAGCGAATATTGATTATCAGCGGCATGGGTGATGATAAAATTATAGGGTCCCGGTGGTATGCCGGTGACGGAGTAAACTGAACCAGCCGCTCCCACCGTTAAACGGCGGGTAAAAGTAGCAATTGTTTCCACTGCCGGATCGGCTTGTGGAACCGAAAATAAGTATTGCGGTATTTCGCCATAACCGCTGGTTGGCGTAATGGCATCGCCGCTCCAATCCAGATTAGGCCAGGTTGGATACGGATTGGTAACGACCACCGGTTGTGTTCCCTTCCATAACGGACCTGGTATCGGAGGAGTGGATGGCGGGATTGACGCATAAACGGCACTGGGCTGACCCATGAAGACACCACCTTTTCTTGGAATGGTATATAATATTTTATTTTAAACAATGTGTTACCCGTTGATAAAAAGAGATGCAAAAAACTTTATTTTTGATTAAATTAATAAGGTTTTGTTTTCGATTACAAAGACACCAGGCAGAATAACCATTTCCAAATTGTGATCCAGACCGGTAATGAACTAAAACACTGTTACCGGGCCGCGGTCAATGTCAGATCGAGCGATGCCGGTTCCCCGGACTTGCTTTATTACCTGGATGACGATTTTAAACATCCTGAAACAACTAAGATTAAACAGTTTCCAAACGGTTATACCAAGCTTCAAAGTAATGCGAGGAAGCTTTAATGATCAAAGAGATTACTGAAATAGATTTCAAACCGTTTTTTGAATTAAACGCGTTGTGAAAAAACCTGATTCAATGCTGAACACAAGCTTTTTAACAAAGAACTGTGATACTTCCACGAATAAAATTGACTTTATCACAGTTCTATTAATGGCCGAGGTTGAATGCGGAAAACATTTTGACTTTAATAACAAAAATCATATTGAATGGTATTAGTTATACCGGCGGCTTTGGAACAGATGAGGGTAATTTACCGCATAAGCCGACAGGCGCTTGCAAGACTGTTGAATCAGTTTAATAACGGAATCGGGGCTTTCTTTTACCATCCGCATAAAACTATCATGAGGCACAACATTTACTTTGGTTGGTTCCACCGCGATGATCGTGGCCGAACGCGGTTCCTGGTCCAAAACGGCCATTTCCCCGAAGAATTCCCCTGGTCCCAGGTAGGCCAATACTTTTTGGGAATCTTCTTCGACCGCAATCACTTTTACCTTGCCGGACTCGATTAAATAAGTTTCAGTCCCCGGCTCGTATTCCGATAAAATAATCGCTCCGTTTTCATAAACACGGCTCGCCGTTCCGCCGGACCCGGTTTTGTCAAATTTCTTCAATTTCTTCGGAATCTCTTCATTAGTCAAGATTTGATTCAGCCTGTCCCAAGCTGCATCCACATAATCCCCTTGGGGATATAATTCCAGATATCTTGAAAAAACATATGCGGCGGGGACATAACGCTCGGCTCTGAAGAAATAAGCGCCGATATCATAAAGTTTTCGGGAGATGAAAATTGGTATGGATATAAAGACATCGCAATAATGGAAAGCGCTAGATATTTATCATGATTCTCGGAGGCGTCAGGGTATTCTCCCTCCTCGCCAATTCCGGCTAGATCTAGTAAGGAGTCGTCCATTAGCTTAACTTCTTTTTCAAACAGCAGATTGATTCCGTCCCGAATTAATACTGATTTGGGTTTCCCAGTTTTAGCGGATAACCGGCGCAAACGGGTGTCGGTATTTGGATCCAGATAAATCTGAAAACGGCGCATTTTACTAAGGTGCATTTTCTATCACTACATGTTTAATTGCCAAAAAAATATCAAAATTCTTCTTAAAGAACCCTCTGAAGGATAATAAGAGTATTGGTCGAAACATAATATTCAGGATTCTTTGGTGAAAAATTCAGTAATAAGGATAATTTGGATCTAAAATTTTAAAATTAAATTTTCAGGAATGAGATGATTAAAAATGTTATATTTTATCGTGTTTGTAAGCGGAGCTGTCTTGATGTCGCTTGAAATGGTGGGTAGCCGGCTGCTTGCTCCAACCTTCGGAAGTTCGATTTATGTATGGGGCGCTTTGATTGTTGTAGTCATGGCCGCGCTCACAACGGGTTATTATTGCGGAGGCCGGATTGCCGACCGTTATCCAAATTATGCCGTTATGGGGATAATTCTGACAATTGCCGGACTGGCCATCGGTTTTTTACCCTTCTGGGTTTATCCCGTTAACAGTTACTGTGGAAGTTTTGATCCCCGGACGGGTTCGCTGCTGGCGGCGCTGTCTTTCTTTTTTTTACCCAGCGTCCTGTTAGCC
>JBJKPO010000278.1:0-4479 GCA_046706235.1 Bacillota bacterium
ACGATATATTGGGGTTAATAATCGCGGAAGTTTCCGGCCGGCCGTATGAAGTTTTTGTCAAAGACCGAATATTAACTCCCCTGGAAATGAAACATACCGTTTTATTTCGAAATCAAGCCGGGAAAGACCTTGCCACCGGTTATAAAGTGGGTTTTTTTCAGCCGCTGGCATACAATGCTCCGGTATACCGGGGCAACACTCCGGCGGGGTATATCATTACCAGCGCGGATGATATGGTTCGGTGGCTCAAGGTTCAGTTGGGAATGGCGGCAATCGATCCTTTTTATAGGAAGATTGTAGCTCTGTCCCATGATGATGATTATGATTACAGTAACGGCTGGTATATTTACCGGATTAACAATAGTATCAAATTTTATCATGGCGGCAGTAATCCCAACTATTCATCATATGTTGAGTTCCGGATGCCGGAAAAACTGGGAATCGTCCTGTTATTAAACTCCAATTCCGGTTTTGTCCAGGGAATTGGAGAAGGGTTAATCAATATTATCAATGACAGGGGCCGAATACCGGAACGATTATACGATCAATATATTGATCTTGATAGTCAATCATGTATGCTGATTTTGGGAATGGGAATAATCATGTGGCTAACCATCCGGTCAATAATAAACCGGCATCAATTAAAACGCAGATATGTAGGCATTACTCGCCGGAATTTTATCAGGTTTTTTTTATCAAGTATCATGTTGATTTGTTTTCTGGTTTTTGTTTTTATCGCGCCCAATATTATTTTTGGTTATAATTGGCCGTTTATCGTGGGTTGGGGACCGGTAACGCTCATAATAGCCTTGGTCGTGGTTTTTATTGAAGGATTGTTGATATTTTGGCGCTTGTTTGATGGTTTGCTGTTTGAGGTTAAGCATAAATTACACGGAAATACCGGATATAAGGTTCACGGCTCCTTGTAAAGGATGAATTTAAGATAGGTGGCGGAGGCTTTTACAAATGAATAAAGCTGAAAGTTCATATAAAAATATTTATTCGATGTTCAAGCCTTTTTTTCGTGAATACTTGATTACATTGTTTTGTATCACTCTGGGAGCGATTGTCAGTTTACAATATCCGTTGGTGTTAAAGATTATTGTCGATGATGTCCTGATTAATAAAAATCGAAATATGTTGTTGCTGATGGTGATTGTTTATATATTGCTATTTTTGCTGGGATTTTTCTTTAATTTTTTAACCACGTTCATGAATGAACTCAATGTACAGTCATTTGCCTTTAATCTTAGAAAACGGTTATTCTCTCATTTGCAAAAAACGCCGATGTCGTTTATTAATAAAACCAGCATGGGGGAATTAATCAGCAACTTCAACGCCGATATCGACACTATCAGTGGTTTTATCTCGCAAGAGTTATCCAGGTTTTTTACCAATGTAATAAACGTGGCGGTCGTAATTGTGATGCTGTTGATACTAAAATGGCAGTTGGCTGTTTTATTAATCATTTTGATGCCATTCTTTTTTCTTACCAATATATTAACCAGAGATCATTTTAAAAGATTTTTTCAGGAAAACCGTGAATTGGTGACCGCGGGCAACAATTTATATCAGAATGTTTTTAATAATATCAAGCTAGTAAAATTATTGGTCGCGCAACGGAATTTTTTTAAACAGTTTTTACAATGGCAAAATAAAGCGATTACCATTACGCTTAAAAGGGTAGTTGCCGGAAATTTGTTACAACAGCTTACCATGGTTATCTTCCTGGTTGGTAATGTAATTATTATCTGGTACGGCGCTATCATGGTATTTAACAATCAATTGACCATCGGTGGTCTGGTGGCCTTTTATACCTATGTTCCCTCGTTATTTTTTCCGATTGGCGCCCTGGTTAATTCCAGTGTCCAGTTACGGAATTTTGAAACATCGGTGAACCGGTTAACCAAGTATTTGGATGTGGAATCCGAAAAAAGCATTAAAAGCAAATATCGAATTACCCGGGGCGATATCGATTATCGCAATGTTTCGTTCAATTACGGCGAACGCATGATTTTACAAGATATCAATCTTAGTATGAAATCCGGTGAAAAAGTGGCCTTTATGGGAAAGAACGGCAGTGGAAAGACAACCATGGTTAATCTATTATTACGGTTATATGATATTCTAAACGGGAATATTCTTATCGATGGAATTGATATTGCCAAATATCCTTTAGGTTACCTGAGAAAAAAAATTGGGATAGTCACTCAGGAAGTTAATTTTTTCAATCTTTCCATTGAAGATAATTTTCTTATCAGCAATCCTTATTGTAATCAAGCCGATATAATCAAAGCCTGCCGGATTACCGGGGCCCATGAATTTATCAGCCGGCTGCCCGACGGCTATAAAACGCTGATTGGTGAGCATGGTTATAATTTTTCAGGCGGCCAGCTTCAAAAGATGTCGATTTCCAGACTGATTTTGAAGAATCCGGACATAATCATTTTTGATGAAGCCACTTCTTCCTTGGATCAGGAAAGCACCAGGATTTTTTATCAGTTATTTGAAACAATGTTCAATAATCGGACCGTTTTGTTTATTTTACATGATTTGAAAAATATAATGTTTGCCGATAAAGTTGTCCTTTTAAAAGACGGAGCCGTCAAACATATCTATGAAAAGAAAGATTTATCCGAAAATCAGGTTGCTTATGATGAATTACAAAGATGTATTCTTGAATAACGCCAGTTCAAATTTAAACTAAAAACTTGGTGATATCATGTCTCTTCAAAGAGTTAGAAAGAAATATATCCATAACTTTTTTTACGCGATTATTATTCTGGCGATTGTGATTAGTCTTTGGTTTCGGATTATCCGGGTAAATGAATCCATAGGACTTTCAGGTGTTGTTAAATCAAGAAATATTGAAGTCATTAAAAGTCCTTGCGATACATATTTAAAAGAAATCTACGTGATCCCCGGCGAGGAAGTTCGCCAAGGACAACTGCTTGCCAGATTGGATGGGATCGGTATCCGGAATTATCTTCAGGATATTAACGCCAAGATTGTTGAAGCGGATAACCGTAAAACGGATCTGGCCGCCAAGATAGATATTACACCATATCAAATCAGCGTAATTGAGCAAAACATCATTCAATGCCGGATTAAACTCGAGACAGCTCAAATTGTTTGTCAGGATAATGAGAAACTGTTAAAAAATGGAGTAATATCGGGCTTTGAGTTTCAACAAAGCAAGAATGAGGTAATTACGCTTCAAGCGGAATTGGTTAAACAGGAAAATAATCTGAAAATGTATAAACGCCAGAATGATCAAGCGTATAAAACCAGCGTGAAGGATGAAATCGATTTTTTAAATCAACAAGTCCAGGAATATAAGAGAATCCTGGCGGCCATCAACCGTCAATTTCGAATTACTGATGATTATAGCGGTAATCCCAGTATCATTGCCCCTTGTAACGGTATCGTGACCGCAATTGGAGATTCCGCTATCAATCAAAACGATTCTCAGGGAACCAATACCGTTGAAACAAATAGTTTTGAAGGAAAAGCTTTTACAGCCAATGAGACGATCCTTGAGATCAGCAATCCGAATGATATTTATATCGAGGGTGATATCCGGGAGAACGATTTTCCGTATGTCAGCGAAGAAGACAAGGTATTTATCACTTTTGCCGCTTATCCGTATCAAAGATACGGAGTGTTTGAAGGAATCATCGCAAAATTATACCGGGAACCAACCTTTAATTTAAGACAAACGCAATATAAATGTGAAATCAGACTGTTTAACATAAAGTCGAACCTCAAGGTAAAAATGTATTCGGGTCTTAATGCGTATATCGCGGTCGATACTCGAAAAAATTATAATTTACTTGAATACATGAGAAAGAAAATGTTTGAAAATACGACTCGATAGGAAAGAGGTTGGTAAATTGAAAAGAGTTGCATTATTGTTTCCAGGCCAAGGATCGCAATACATAGGCATGGGGAAAGCGTTTTACGATAAATACCCTTTGGCGCGCAAGCTGTTTGCTGAAGCTGGCGATTTTATGGGATTTGATCCGGTTAAATTATGTTTTGAAGGAAATTCGGAGGAGCTTACCCGGACCGAGAATGCCCAACCGGCGATTTTATTAGTCAGTGTTGTTCTTTTTGAAATATACCGGCAGGAGATTGGAATGGAACCTTTCCTGGCGGCGGGGCATAGTTTGGGGGAGATATCGGCTTTGACTTGCGCGGGGGCCATTAAGCTTGAAGACGCGCTTCGATTGGTCCGGCAGCGTGGATTGTTAATGAGCAATGCAATCGCCGGGGGTGAAGGGGCGATGGCGGCGATTACCGGGATCGATCCGGCGGAAGTCCGGGATGAATGTTCCAAATTTAACGCCGGCAACAAGGTGTTAGTAATATCGAACGATAATTCACCGGACCAAGTTGTCATCTCGGGGCATAAACCGGTGGTGGACGAAGCAGGTAAAGTTTTCACAAGCCGGGGTGCCCGGGTTATTCCCTTAAAGG
>JBJKPO010000279.1:0-4890 GCA_046706235.1 Bacillota bacterium
ACCGATACTGAAGTCATTATGAATTTGATCGCCCGTTACAGCAAGGAAACTTTGGTAGAAGCGGTTATTAAAGCCGCAAAAGTCTTAAAGGGTTCATTTTCATTAGTTTTAATGACCAAGGACACCTTGATTGGTTTACGGGATCCTTATGGAATCCGGCCGATGTGTTTGGGCGAACTTCCGGATGCATATGTTTTATCATCGGAAAATTGTGCTTTTTCCAGTATTGGATCCCGTTTTATCCGGGATATCAAACCGGGTGAATTGGTGGTCATTGATCGTGAAGGGATCAAAAGCCATCAATTCGCAATATCATCCAAAGCTCTATGTGTCTTCGAATACATTTATCTGGCGCGTCCCGACAGTGTAATAGACGGTTATAACGTACATTTGGCCCGAAAAGCCATGGGCCGGGAATTGGCGAAACAATTTAGCGAAACTGCCGATGTGGTCATTCCCGTGCCGGATACCGGAATTTCAACCGCCATCGGTTTTTCCGAGGCTTCCGGTATTCCATACGATGTTGGTCTCATTAAAAACACATACGTAGGCCGGACCTTTATCCAACCGCATCAGAATCTGCGGGATCTCGGAGTCCGCATTAAATTAAATCCAGTGGAGGATATAATTAAAGAAAAACGAGTCGTCATTATTGACGATACGATTGTCAGAGGAACCACCAGCGGAAAAATTATCCGTTTACTGAGAGACTCGGGAGCCAAGGAAGTCCATATGTGCGTGAGCGCTCCACCGATTACTCATCCATGTTATTATGGCGTTGATACTTCGGTGCGCAAGGAATTAATCGCGTCCTTCCATTCGATTGAGGAGATCCGGGAATATATCGAAGCTGATTCATTAACTTATTTGACTCTCGATGGATTGCACCGCGCGGTTCCCCATGGCAACGAACTCTGCATGGCTTGTTTTAACGGTGAATATCCGGTTGAGATTCCCGGAGACGGTAAAAATAACAAATTTATCTTGGAGGGGTAATGGAATGGCCGACCTCTACAAAGATGCCGGTGTTGATATTGAAGCCGGAAACGAAGCGGTAAACAGGATTAAATCTTTAGTGCGAAAGACTTTTAATCCCCTGGTATTGAGCGATCTCGGAAGTTTCGGGGGATTATTCGGGTTTCCAGCGGACCAATACCGGAAACCGGTTTTAGTGGCAAGCACCGATGGGGTGGGAACCAAGCTTAAAGTGGCTTTTGCGCTTCAAAAACACGATACGATCGGTACGGATTTAGTTAACCATTGCGTAAATGATATTTTAGTTCAAGGAGCGCGGCCCTAATTTTTTTTGGATTATATCGGCATCGGGGTTCTTAAACCCGAAATATTTGAATCCATCGTTAGCGGGTTAGTTAACGGTTGTTTGGAAAATCAGTGCGTTGTAATCGGAGGAGAAACGGCTGAAATGCCGGGAATTTATTCAAACGGGGAGTTCGATTTGGCCGGAACGATAATTGGAGTGGTTGAACGCGAGTTGCTGATAACCGGAGCAGAAATTAAACCCGGCGACCAAGTGCTGGGAATGCCGTCAACCGGGCTTCATACCAATGGATATTCCCTGGCACGTAAAATATGTTTCGAAAAACTCAAACTGCAACCCGGCGATCATATTACCGGACTTAGCGACCCCATCGGCATTGAACTCTTAAAAACACACCGTTCCTATTTTCACCAACTTTATCCGCTGATTTCTCAAAAGTTGGTTAAAGGGCTGGCCCATATTACCGGAGGCGGTTTTTACGAGAATATTCCCCGGATACTGCCGGATAATTGCGGAGTGGAAATAACCAAGGGTTCCTGGCCGGTATTGCCTATTTTTCAATTTCTCCGCGATACCGCGGCAATCCCGGAACAAGAAGCCTTCCGGGTGTTTAATATGGGAATAGGCATGGTCTTAATTTGCAGCCCTGAAAATTGCGCATCCATCCGGCAATCGGTTCCGGAATCATATCCGATTGGAACGGTTATCGCCGGAGAAAAACGGGTAATTATCTGTTAATATCGCGATAATCATTTTGGAGGAAATATCTTGAAACGGATTGGAGTTCTTGTTTCCGGCGGTGGGACAAATCTGCAAGCGATTATTGATGCCGTAAATTTCCGGCGGATCGAGGCAGAGGTCGGAATTGTAGTCAGTAATAAACCGGGGATTTACGCGTTGGAACGGGCGGCCAGGCATGGTATTCCTGCTCAAGTAATCGATCACCGTCAATATTCATCTGTAATCGAGTTTACCCGGGCAATTCTCGAAGTTATGCGGAAATTTCAAGTTGATTTAATCTGTCTTGCCGGTTTTTTACGGATTATCGACCGGTCACTCATCGACGCGTATCCGAACCGTATTTTAAACATTCATCCCGCCTTACTTCCGGCGTTTGGTGGCCGGGGCATGTACGGACATTATGTTCATGAAGCCGTTATCGCTTCCGGTGTTAAATATTCCGGGGCCACCGTTCATTTAGTTACCGCCGCAACTGATGTGGGGCCCATTGTGGCCCAAGAGATAGTGCCGGTTACGGATGATGATACTCCGGAAAGTTTAGCCGAAAAAATATTGCCGATCGAACATCGGATTTACCCGGAAGCGATTCGATTGGTATTGGAAGACCGGATTGCCATTGATGGTTTACGAGTTAAAATAAGAAGGTGACATGATGTTAGATATCAATCAAATAAAGGAAATCATGCCGCATCGTTTTCCGTTTTTATTAGTGGATCGGGTGATTGAGGTTGAAAAAGGAAAAAAGGCGATTGGGATTAAAAATATTACCGTAAATGATTTTTATTCACAACAAGAATACTTTAACGGGGAATATTTGTTATCCGGGGCTTTGCAAGTGGAAGCCATGGCACAAGTGGCCGGGTTCATTATCGTCGAACTTGGAGAGGAAAAGAGTAATGTTCCATTGTTTGCCGGTATTGATAAAGCCCGGTTCCGCAGAATCGGCCGGCCGGGGGATCAACTCCGGATTGAAGTACAATTGCAAAAATACAAGGCGAAAATCGGTAAATTTCGGGCTAAATCATATATTAACAATCAAATTGCCAGCGAAGCCATTATTACTTGCGTATTAAGTTCGAATCAGTAATTGAGTTTCGGATATTCTCGTGTTAGGGGATGATAAATGCCATGACTGTGATTCGTGAAACCGTATTAACAAGTTTTCCAATGATCGCCCGGGGTAAGGTACGTGATATTTATGATTTGAACCGGTATTTATTGATTGTGGCCACCGACCGTCTGTCCGCTTTTGATGTGGTATTTAACGAGCCAATTCCGGAAAAAGGACGCGTGTTAACCGGATTATCGGTTTACTGGTTCAATCAGACCGAACGTTATTTGCCGAATCATTTGATTACAACGGATCTGGAGACAGTTCCCGGGTTGACGGCTGCTGAGCGGGATTGCTTGAAAGGCCGGGCGATGGTGGTAAAAAAAGGCGAGGTTATCCCGGTGGAATGCGTAGTACGCGGCTATCTGGCCGGGAGTGGCTGGAATGACTATCGAAAAAACGGTACTGTTTTCGGAATTAAATTACCAGCCGGACTACTGGAGGCCAGTAAGCTTCCGGAACCGATATTTACCCCGACCACCAAGGAATCGGCGGGACACGATCAACCGCTTGCATATGATCAATTAGTTGACAAAATCGGCGCGGAAACCGCCGCCAAATTAAAAACTAATTCCGTGAAGTTATATGAAATTGCCGCCAAGCGCGCCGAACAAAACGGAATCATTATCGCTGACACTAAATTTGAATTTGCTTGGATTGATGGACATTTTACCGTGGTTGATGAAATCTTTACCCCCGATTCATCCCGTTTTTGGCCGGTGGATCAATATCAACCGGGGAAATCGCAACCCAGTTTCGATAAACAATATGTACGGGATTATCTGGAATCGATTGTCTGGAATAAACAGCCACCGGCACCATCGTTACCAGAAGATATAATTCAACATACCAGTGAAAAGTATTTGGAGGCATACCGGCGGATTGTGGGACAATCTTTAAAGTGTGAAGAGTGAAGGATAAAGTTTAAAAAGGGAATTTATTTCACTCTGTAAACTTCTAACTTCTAACTTTAACTTCGGGGGGATTTCGTTGAAGGTTTTGGTAATCGGAAGCGGTGGGCGCGAACATGCTTTGGCCTGGAAGTTGAGGCAAAGCCCATTGGTTTCCAAGGTTTTTTGTTGTCCCGGAAATGGCGGGACCGGTCAAATTGCTGAAAATATTAAACTTGATCTACAAAATATTGAATTAGTCGCTGATTTTGTCGCCAATCAACAAATTGAGCTCACGGTGGTTGGGCCGGAAACTTACTTATCTAACGGAATAGTCGATTATTTTCAAACACGCGGTTTAAAAATATACGGGCCTACTAAAGCCGCCGCCCGGCTTGAATGGAGCAAGGCCTTCGCGAAAGATTTCATGAAAAAGCACCATATTCCCACCGGTAAGTTTGAAATATTCCGTGATCCCGTTTTAGCCAAACAATATATCCGGGAATGCGGAACGCCGATTGTAATTAAAGCAGACGGTTTGGCCGCAGGCAAAGGAGTTGTCGTAGCAACTGATGTGGACACCGCTTACCGGGCCGTGGATCAAATAATGAGCGACCGGATCTTCGGGGATTCGGGAGCAACAGTGGTAATTGAGGAATTTCTTGAAGGCGAAGAGGTATCCTTACTCGCTTTTTGTGACGGGAAATCAGCGGTACCAATGCTTTCCGCTCAGGATCACAAAAGAATCGGTAATAATGATACCGGCCCCAACACCGGCGGCATGGGAGCATACGCTCCGGCTTCCGTTTTTACGGATGCCATTTCCGAACGGGTAATCAATGAAATTTTGAATCCAACCATTGAAGCAA
>JBJKPO010000280.1:0-8811 GCA_046706235.1 Bacillota bacterium
GGTTAATACGGATGTCATTTGTTATCATGACTGGGCGCACCACAATCTGATAATTGATAAAGAAAAGGCTTATCTGGTTGATTTCGATGATCTGATTGTCGATCACCCCGTTCATGACCGGACTAATTTAATCGGCCGTTATTTACGGTTCAATCGTTGGTCGGTTGAATCGCTTTTTAAGATCATTTGGAATTTTGATCGTTTTTATCAATGGAAAGCGGGAGATTTACGCCACCTCGGAGCTTTTTTGACTTTTCCGTATGATTATTGGATGTTGGGGCGGCAGTATTATATCGAAAAACAACCTTGGAGCATGAAATATTATCAAGATCAATGGGAACGGAAAATCGATTGTCAAGTTGAACGGAAAAAAATTTTGAATTTGATTGAAATGATGGAATAGGTGAATGCCATTGCGGGAAATTTTAGAGTTTCAAACGCGAAAATCCGGCCGGTGGGTGGTAGCCGATCTTCACGTTCATAGCAATTATTCGGGTGGTTCGCTTTCATCACCGGAATTATTAATGATGGCGGGAGTCCGGCTTTTTGACGCAGTGGTAATCAGTGATCATCACCAGGTCCAGGGAGCTATCGAAGGAGAACAATTTGCGGTTTCAAACCCGGATTGTCCCTTGGTCATTCCCGCCCAGGAAATTTCGTTGGGCGATCATTTTCATCTGCTGATTATCGGTTATATGGAGGAGTCCGGTGATCAAAACCGGGACCAATTGTTACTTAAAATTCGAAATCATCATCAACGTGGCGGAATAATTATTATTGCCCATCCTTGGACTATCCCTCAAAATAACCGCGCAGCAGGTTATTTGCGGGATTTATTAAACGAAAAATTAATCGACGGCGTTGAACTTTTTAATTCTACAATCTTGGAACTCGGTGAAAAAGCTGAACTCAATCTCCGCTCTGCCTGGGAAAACATAATATTACCAAATCAACTGGCTATCACCGGCGGGTCGGATTTTCATTATCATCGTCAGGGCCGTCAGTTGGGCGCCGGAAGAACCTATTTAAAGGTAACCGCTCCTGGACTCCCCGGGATTATGGAAGCATTACGAAACCGGCGGACGGTTGCGGGGCTTTTTAGTTATAAACCGTTTAATCTCGGTTTTTTTGGATCGGGATACCACACACTTTTTGGTAATGAACCATGGTATGGGGAACTGAAGGGATTGATAAATAAACTTCAAAGATTTACCAGATCGGGGCAGATCGGACGGGGAAAATGGAAATTGATGAATAAACTAATTGCGGGCGGGTTCTACCAATATGCTTGGGATTTGATGGAAAGGTGAGTGAGAAGTGGGAAGTGAAAGATTAATAACTGCGATAAAAATTACATTAAGATCCTCTTTAATATTACCAATTGATGGATTACAATAAAGATGATAAACTCATTAAAACGGAATTGGAGGATTGAATATGGATTTTCCGCGGTGTATTTCATTAACAATAACCAATACATGTAATCTTCGTTGTAAAATGTGTGGTCAATGGAGTGAAGAAGGTTATATGCATGGTCGCAAGGAACAATCAGAGCAAGCAATGAGTTTAACCGATTGGAAAAGAGTGGTGGACGAGCTGGCCGAACACCGGATTGCTTCATTGTTATTAAGAGGCGGGGAACCGTTTCTTTTCCCCGGGATTATTGAACTGATAGAGTATATACTTAGCCACAGAATATTTGTAGCCATCGATACCAATGGGACCATGTTGAAGGATTATATCCCGAGTTTAATCAGTTATGACCGGATCCATCTAACTATTTCGGTTGACGGCCCGGAGGAAATCCACGATCAAGTCCGGGGCGTGAAAGGGTGTTTTAATCGGATCAGGGAGAATGTTTATTTTTTGCATGAATTGGAGCAGAATCATCACAATCGGATTAGCAGATCGATTTGTTTTACGATCAGTCCGTATTCATACCGGGGTCTCGGCTGGATGCCGGAAGTAGCCCGGAGTTTATACGTCAATACTATAGCGATTGTTCCATATTATTATTTCCCCGCGGAGATTGGAAAACAATATGAGCGGGAATTAACCGAAAACTTGAGCTGCCCGGCTTTTTCCTGGCAAGGATTTCATCATGAAGGCTCTGGAATCGACATAGATATATTTCTGGAGGAATATCGAAAATATCTGGCTAATCTGGGCAATATCCATGACTATCCATATATGAAATTCACGGAAAACGATTATCGGTTATGGTTCGGCGATTCCTTGGCGCCGGTAGGATTATCGTCATGCTCGAATGTAGAGAAATTAATCGATATTCAACCAAATGGAGATGCTAATTTCTGTGTTGATTTTCCGGATTATAGCATCGGTAATATAAAAGTTTCCAGCATTGCAGAAATATGGAATAGCAAAAAGGCGGAACGTTTCCGCGCGTACCGCCGGGAAAAACCTCTTCCGGTTTGTTTCCGATGTGGAGCGAAATATATGTCCGTGATGGAAGAATGATTTCTTCCTAAGACAAAGACCATTCATTTTACGAATGGTCTTGTCTTAGGAAGAAGTTTTCAAAGGATTACTGGTTTCTGCTTTTTCGGGTTATGGAATAATTAAAGAAGCTTGATAAATGGTTACCGATTGATCGATTGAAAAATCTTGATCCATTGAGACCGGGCTTGCGTTTACCCTGGGATTGACGGTTGTCGCCGTTGCTTTCAGCTCGGAGTTGTTTGCCAAGCCGGAAGAGGGTAAAGACGAAGCGCGTTTCACCGGAAATAAAAACCAGGTCGAGATAAAAAATACACTAAGGCAGGCGGTTACCAGCCCGATCCGGCCGAACCCAAAAAATCTGCCGAAATGCCGGATGAATGAATGTTCCTCGCCAGCCAGCCGTAAGTGAAGATTGGTTAAGGGATCAAAATCCAGAGGTTCCGGAATCATATTTTGTAAATAATTTTTTAAGTCCAAAAGTTCCTGGTAGGTGGCGCCGCACTCTTCACATTGAAATAAGTGATGGCGTAATTCGCGTTTTTCCTTGGCATCCAATTCACTATCAATAAAGGCCGAAATCAGATTTTGGACATGTGCGCAATTCATTCGTTCACAACCTCCTTCCCCTTGAGATAGGGGAGTAAGATACCGCGTAGTAATTTTCGTCCCCGGTGAATCCGGGAACGAACCGTTCCGATCGAACAATGTAAAATCTGGGCGATCTCCTCGTAAGATAACCCCTGAATATCACAAAGAATGACTGCTGACCGGTATTCCGCCGGTAATTTCGCCAAACCGGCCTGAATGGTTTCCCCCAATTCGATTCGCATTGCCTCATCTTCGGGATTGGTGGTCCAATCCGGAATCTCCATTGGTTTATCATTATCCAGATAAGGTATCGGTTCATCAATTGAGGAAAGAACCGGGCGATTTTTCTTTTTTCGGTAATGATCAATATAAAGGTTATGAATAATTTGATATAACCAGCGATCGAAGGCCGTTCCGGATTCAAACCTGGCAAAAGACTTATAAGCCCGGTATAAACTTTCCTGAAGCAAATCTTGCGCTTCATGATGGTTTCCGCATAACCGGAACGCAAATTGAAATAATGGCTTTTCATATGTCTTTACCAAATTTTCAAAGGTTGCCGCTTGATTGGAAGCGGACACGGTAGTTATTGTTTCAGTAATTGCAGTTGACATGAGCGCCACCTTCTTATTGGGAGGTTTAAAGCAACCATTAAAATTAAACAACTAGTTTCTATCTTAATTAAACGATTAAATCCGATTTTAATTCCATTGTACCAAATCTTTTTAAATCCGCAACCCTCCATTTAATTCCGGTTTCACTATTAGGAATATGATAAACCTCAATTAACATCAAAGGATTATCACATTTCTTCAATAAAAACCGCATCCGGGCTCAACCGCCGAATAAAGGCGGTAGAATACTACGGCGGCGATTATTTGGTTGATTCAACATTTGCGGTTGCATTTCTAATTTCACTTTGATGACTTTTAAGGCGCCGTCTCGTAAAATCAATAAGTCGACAACCTTTCCAACTTTACTACTTTTAATAATTTTAATCACGGCTTGCGCGTTTTTTACCTTTTGATGATCAACTTCCTTGATAATATCGCCATCCTGTAAACCGGCATTGGCGGCGGGACCATCAGGAATAACCCGAATGATTGCCCCTTCCTGGTTAGCTAAACCATAATAATTGGCTATCTGCTCCGGAATATCCCCGATACTGACACCCAGCCAGGCTGTTGCCGGACGTTGAACTTTTCCCTTTTGAATAATATCCTGGGATACTTTTTTCGCCAAATTGATTGGTATTGCAAAACCGATACTTTGAGCGTTTTGAATAATGGCTTCATTGATTCCGATAACTCTTCCCGATAAATCGGCCAAAGGCCCGCCGCTATTACCGGGATTAATCGCGGCATCCGTTTGGATTAAATTGCCTTGAGCGTCGGGATCCTCGAGCGAACGTCCTAAAGCGCTGATGATACCAGCGGTAACGGTGTCGTGAAGTCCGTATGGATTACCGATCGCTACCACCCATTGACCGGGAAGCACCTGGTTGGAATCACCCATTTCAACAACCGGAAGGTCCTTGGCGCTAATTTTAACTATCGCTAAATCAGTTTGGGGATCTGCCCCAACCACCTTACCGTCATATTTTTTACCGGTAAATAAAGTAACCTGAAGCTTTTGAGCGTTGCGAACCACGTGTTCATTAGTTAAAATGTAACCATCTTTTTTAATAATAAATCCCGACCCGGCCCCGGTTTGAACTCTTTGCTGTCCATTGAAAAAACCAGGCGGGAAAAAATCACGGAACTCAAATGGAATATCCATATTTTCAGAAACAACGGAAACAGTATTAATATAAACAACCGATGGGGCTAATCGTTGCCTGGCGTTGATTATTGAATTGGGACCGAAACTACCGTCTGGTTTTACGACTCCGGTAAAATTAGCCGGTGTGACTAGCGGGGACTGTTGGCTATTGCTTTTTGAAATACCGGGAATCAGCGTCCCGAAAAGGATGGCGGTAATAATGGATGCTAATATTGCAACACCAAAATATGATAATAGTTTTTTATACCCTTGACTCATTTTTATAGCCTCCTATAAAGTTCGAAAGAACTTTCTTTTCCGATTAGATATTAAATAAATTTAATGCTAGTTGTTTTTTAATTCACGTGAACAAGGAATACAGCTGTAGTCCATTAGTAGAGTTGTGATAAACCCAAATTAATAGCTAATGAATATCACTCGCGCACTTTAAGGCGCGAACTCTTCGCCTCCCGAAAAGAGGCGGTAAAAAACCGGTACGCGTCACAAATGACGCGAGTACTGCTATTATTTAGTGTTTTTCACAACGCTTTTAGTAGAACTGTGATAAAATCCAGTTTATTCAATAGAAGCATCACAGTTCTTCAGAAAAAGCGTTGTATGCAGTTTATAATTAGGGTTTTTCACAACGCTTTTAGTTATCAAAAACGGTCGCGTCGAAAAAAAGTTCCCGAATTGAGCTTAAATACTCTGGAAAAAAGAAGGAATCCGGCATAAATAAGTTGAATAGATCCTCAATTTCGCAATCGTTAAATATTTAAAAAGCAGGAACCTTTTTTTAGGTGTCATAACGGGTTGCTTACCGAAAATAGCTTGTTTATCAAATTCGACAAAAGAGGTTAACTAAATTGGCCCTTAGTATGACCGGTTACGGCAGCGGCATTAAAGCCGGCGATGAATATTCAGTGACGATCGACATCAAATCGATCAATCACCGTTATTTGGAATTATATTTTAAATTGCCCAAACCTTATTATTTCTTAGAAGACAGATTACGCCGGGAAATATCCCGTAAAATTTCCCGCGGGAAGTTAGAGATAATAGTAAACGTTGAGCGTTTAAATCCAGTTGATCTTCAAGTTCAAGTTGATAAGGGCCTGTTGAAATCATATGTTAAAGCAATTCAAGAGATTCGAAACGAATTCAAGTTTGCTGGAAAATTAACCTTAGCCTCGGTCTTAAATTTTCCTAATGTTTTAAAAACCAGTCAAATCGATGAAGACCAGGATAAATTAATTGCAATTGCCGCCGAGACACTGAACGACACTTTGAATTCATTACTGGAAATGCGTAAGATGGAAGGAATAGGTTTATGCGGGGATTTGCAATCAAAGCTGGCTGTTTTGAATAAACTGCATGGTGACTTGCAATCATTAGCCCCGGAAGTTGTTATCAATTATCAGGAAAAATTAACGAAACGAGTTCAAGAATTAGCCGGAGGCATTGAAATCGATCCCGGACGGTTGGCGACGGAAGTGGCTATTTTTGCCGATAAAGCCGATATTCACGAAGAATTGATTCGAATTGAAAGCCATATCCGGCAGTTTTTAAACACTTTACCATTTGATGAACCGGTGGGCCGGAAGTTGGATTTTATCATTCAGGAATTAAACCGGGAGATCAATACCATCGGTTCCAAAGCTAATGATTTAAGAATTTCTCAAATTGTCATCGAATTTAAATCCGAACTGGAGAAAATCAGGGAACAAATTCAAAATATCGAATAGACGGGAGGTGAAATGAATTGACGTTACCGAAACTCTCTCTGGATGAAAAGAAAAAGGCTCTAAAAAAAGCTCAGGAAGTTCGCAGCAAACGGGCTAAAATCCGACAAAATCTTAAAAATGGCAAGACTACCATCCTGGAAGTATTGGCAAATATAAACGACGATGTAATTGCTAAAATGAAAGTAGTCTACCTGTTGGAATCATTACCGCGTATCGGTAAAATAAAGACCAAAAATATCAGGAACGATATCGGCATTGATGAAACTAGACGTATCCAGGGCCTTGGGAATCGCCAAAAACAGGCTTTGATTGAGAGACTCGGCAACAACTAGAATTACAACAACCTGGAAAGGGGGCCCTATTTTTAACTATGGACATTAAACTAATTAATATTGGTTTTGGGAACATCGTATCCGCAAATCGAATAATTGCGATTGTCAGCCCCGAATCTTCACCAATTAAAAGAATTATTCAAGAAAGCAGAGATCGAGGGATGTTGATCGACGCTACTTACGGTAGACGCACTAGAGCGGTTATAATTACCGATAGCGATCATGTCATTCTTTCCGCGGTCCAGCCTGAAACCGTCGCTCATCGTTTAACGTCAAAAGACACCGCGATAGATAACGAAGAATAATTTTAGTTAAGTTATAATATGGATTTGGTATAATTACTTCGATTGCAGCCGATAAATAATATAGGATATCGTCTTCTCTAACGTGATATGCGGAGCTTCATAATATAAGGAGGTTAAAACCATTGATTTACCCGCCGCTTGATAATTTATTAAAAAATGTTGACAGCAGGTATACGCTAGTAACCGCATCCGCCAAGCGGGCTCGTAAAATCTTAGAAGAAGAGATGAATCAAGAAAAATCAATTAAAGCGGTTTCAATCGCTCTTGAAGAGATACAAGCCGGGAAAATCATAATCGAGAGAACGAAAACCGGGATAAAATAAACATCAACATCGGTTGGATAGATAATCTCAATGCTAAATCAGCCTTGAGATTTTTATTCATTTGTTTTTATTAAGTGTAATTAATTTATAATTAATTTAGGAGTAATAATGACCGGCAAACATTTAATATTAGGAATTTCGGGCGGGATTGCCGTTTATAAAATTCCCGAACTGATTAGCAGGCTGCGTAAAAAAGGAATATCCGTCGAAGTGGCGATGACCAAGTCAGCCGCGGAATTTGTGACTCCGCTCACCTTTAGGGAAATAACTCAAAATCCGGTACATACTGAGCTATTTTCGGAAAATTTTCAATGGAATGTTGAACATATCGCGTTAGCAAAGAAAGCCGATTTAATCGCGATTGTTCCGGCAACGGCAAATATCGTCGGGAAAATCGCCAATGGGATTGCCGATGATTTCTTGACGACAGTAGTAATGGCGGCGCGTTGTCCGAAACTTATCGCCCCGGCTATGAACTCAGGAATGTATCTAAATTCGGCATTCCAACGAAATTTAAAACAATTGGCCGATGATGGATTTACCATTGTCGGACCCGATTCGGGCCGTTTATTGAATGGAGATGAAGGCATCGGTAGATTGGCGTCCATAGAGGAAATTGAAGTTAATATCCATAAATTATTAGCGAAGCGAGATTTAAACAATGAAATTATTTTGGTGACAGCCGGTGGGACCCGGGAGCCCATCGATCCGGTTCGTTATATCGGAAACCGTTCCTCCGGAAAAATGGGGCATGCTCTTGCCGAAGCCGCTTTTAAAAGGGGAGCGCAAGTGATTTTAGTCACTGCCGCCATGGAAGTCCCCCAATATAAAGGACTTGAAGTTTACCGGGTGGATACGACGGCTGCCATGCGTGAAAAAGTATTGGATATTGCGTCAAAGGCTTCTATTATTATCAAGGCCGCCGCTCCGGCCGATTTTCGTCCGGTTGCCTCCGTAGCGCAGAAAATTAAAAAAAATACGGACGGCCTTGATCTGCATTTGGTTATCAACCCTGATATCCTTTTCGAACTGGGCCGAATGAAACAGAAAGGACAAATACTAGTGGGTTTCGCGGCGGAAACGGAATCCTTGTCTGAAAACGCCCGTGAAAAATTAACTCGAAAAAATCTGGATTTAATTATCGGTAATTTAATCGCCGATAGTATGGGGACCGACTATAGTCAGGCAACTATTTTTTCGCGTGACGGTTTAGTTGTTTTTCCCGAAATGCCGAAAACCGTATTGGCGGATCAAATTCTGGATTTTATTATAAGGTACCGGACGGATGGTACTTTGT
>JBJKPO010000281.1:0-4857 GCA_046706235.1 Bacillota bacterium
AAAAAAGCTTCGTTGTAATTATTTTTTTTTTTAAAATAATCGAAGGTCGTTTAATTGAAGGGTGCGGCGCCCAACCCGGCCTTGAAGAACCAAGAAATCAAGCCGCCGAGCGCCCGGTTATCAAAAATGAAACCAGTGACCAGGATCGATTAGCGAAAATCAAAAAGAAGATCAAAAAGATATTGGGAGCGGAACTGTACTTAAAGGAAGAGCAGATCGACGAAGCTAAAAAGTTCATCGATCTGGGAATGGATTCGATCACGGGGGTAACTTTTGTAAAGAAAATTAATGAAGAATACGGCCTGAAAATCGGAGCGACCGAAATATATAATCACCCGACCGTGCTTGATATTTCCGAACATATCCTGAGGGAGGGAAAGAAGCAAGGAGTATTTGCCCTAAAAACGGAGCCGGAAGAAACAATTAACGAACCGGACCAACCGGAACTCGAGTTGAAAAATAACGGTTTACTATCAAGCATTGGGTCCGGAAAGAATCGCCGAGCCGGAATCGAAATACCGGACGGGTTAAACCAATCAAAAGTAACCACGGCAGATACAACCACGATCGCCATTATCGGAATGTCGGGCCGGTATCCCGAAGCCGGCGACTTAAACCAATACTGGGCAAATTTAGCGGCCGGCAAAAACTCCATCAAAGAAATCCCCAAAGAAAGGTGGGATCTTAATCAATATTATGATCCCAAGCCGCAAAAAGGAAAGATATATTGCAAATGGCTGGGGGTAATGGATGATATCGCGGAATTTGACCCGTATTTTTTCAATATCGCGCCCCTGGAAGCGGAATTGATGGATCCGCAACAACGAATATTTTTACAGGAGGCCTATAAAGCATTTGAAGATGCGGGATATGGTCCTTCAAGGCTTAACCATAAAAAATGCGGGGTTTATTTGGGTTTAATGAGTAATGAATACGCTGAATTATTGCATAATAGCGGACTTGATATGGATACAACCGGGAATAGTTGCGCAATAGCGCCGGCCAGAGTTTCCTATTATCTTAACCTCAAAGGCCCCGCGATTGCTATCGATACGGCATGTTCGTCATCATTAGTCGCCACTCATTTGGCGGTCCAGGCTTTAAAAAACAACGAGATCGAAATGGCCTTGGTGGGAGGAGCGACCCTTTATCTAACACCGGAATTATATCTTAGAATGTGCGCATCCGGGATGTTAGCGGCGGATGGCCACTGTAAAACATTTGATGATTCGGCCAATGGATTTGTTCCCGGAGAAGGAGCCGGAGCAATCGTGCTGAAAAGGCTGGCAGATGCCGAACGGGATCGAGATTTGATTTATGGGGTAATTATCGGATCGGGGATTAACCAGGACGGTAAAACAAATGGAATCACCGCCCCGAGCGGCACCAGTCAGGTGGAGCTAATCCGGGAAATATACCGAAAGAATAACATAAATCCGGAGAGTATCAATTATGTTGAAACACATGGAACCGGAACGGCGCTGGGGGATCCGATCGAGTTGGAATCGCTAAAGACGGTTTTTCAGGAAAATAATGATCAAAAACAATATTGTGCGCTGGCATCGGTGAAAAGTAACATCGGTCATACAGCGGCGGCATCGGGAGTAGCGAGTATCCATAAAGTACTGTTAGCGATGCGGCACCGGAAGATACCGGCAAGCTTACATTATAAGACGCCGAACCGGCATTTCGATTTCGCCAATTCTCCTTTTTATGTAAATTCCGAGTTAAAGGAATGGGAAGCAGCCGGGGAAGGAGTCAAACGTAAAGCAGCCATAAATTCGTTTGGTTTTAGCGGCACCAATGCTCATATCGTAATCGAAGAATATCTCCCGGAAGACGTGGTAAGCCGGCGACCGGTAACAACCAATAAATCAAATCCGGCGCTCATACCCTTTTCCGCTAAAAACAAAGAGCGATTAACGGGATATATAAAAAACATATTACATTTTTTAGAAACGGCGAACGAACCAAATGAAAAAAATATATTGGCGAATCAAGCAATTGATTTATCGGACTTCGCCTATACGCTACAAACAGGCAGGGAAGCAATGGAAGAAAGAATGGGGCTGATCGCCGGTTCCATCGCAGAATTAAAAGCGAAACTAACCGAATATCTCGCTGGGAAAGAAAATAGCGACGGGTGGTATGAAGGGCAGGTCAAAAAGAATCGGGACGCTTTGGAGATATTTAAAATCGATCAAGAATTCCAACAAGTGATCAATAAATGGATCGAACAAAAGAGATTATCGAAATTATTGGAACTTTGGGTAAAAGGATTGGAATTGAATTGGGACCTGCTCTATGGCGAAGCGAAACCGAGGCGGATCAGTCTGCCGGCTTATCCCTTCGCGCGGGAGCGGTATTGGGCGCCTGTAAGGGCGAATGGGCATTCGCCCTTACATCCCGTACCGGCGTCCATCCATCCGTTGTTACATGAGAATACGTCGAATCTATCCGTGCAACGGTTTACGAGCAGATTCGGCGGAGCGGAATTCTTTTTAAAAGATCATCTGGTCAAAGGACAAAAGGTATTGCCGGGAGTGGCCTATCTGGAGATGGCGCGGGCCGCCATCGAAAAAGCAACCGGGATGGATAATGCGAATATCCAACTGGAAAACATCGTATGGGCGCAACCTTTCGTGATCGGCCCCCAGTCCAAGGAACTGAATATCGCGCTTTATCCTGAAAAAAACGGGCAGATTTCATTTGAGATATATGGAAACGAGGGGGAAGAAGTTCTCTATTGCCAGGGAAAAGGAATAATGCTAGCGCTAGGGCGCGTTAGTGATTTCGAAGCGGAAAAATTAGATATCGAGGAAATGAGAAAAGAGTGTAACCAAAGGATTGTCAGTGCCGGCCAATATTACGAAACGATCGAAAAAGTAGGGATACATTATGGCGCCGGTCACCGGGCGATCCGGCAGCTGTATATCGGAGAGAACCGTACTTTGGCCGGGCTGGAATTGCCGGGTGAAGTAAAAGAAAGCTGGGAAGAATACCTATTGCACCCCAGCCTGATGGATGGCGCTTTTCAATCGCCGTTTGGATTCATGTTAAGTTCCATCGAGCATGCCGCTCATCCAAATCTTGCTTTGCCGTATGCCTTGGAAAGGTTAGAGGTGACCGGTAAATGCGGCGAAAAAATGTGGGCCGCGGTCCGGCGCGCGGAAAAAAGCCGGAAAGAAAGCGAAATTGAGCGCTGGGATATCGATCTCTGCGATGATGAAGGCAGGGTATGCGTGAGGATTAGAGGATTGTGTTCCAGGATATGGGAAGAAGCAGCGGCGGAGACGAAGGCGCCGGTTATAACAGCCGCAAGCGCCGGGATTTTGGGTGAGCCGGAACCACCGGTTAATCAGGCGGCGGTTATCGATTTACGCCAAAAAGAAGCAAATGTTAAAGGGGAAGTATTAGCGCCGGGGAACCGGTCCCTGGTAACCGACCGGTTGTTGAAAGAGAAAAGCATTAATTATTTGAAAAAAGTGATTGGTAAAACAATGAAAATCCCCGTTCAAAAGCTTTCCGCGGAGGAGAAACTGGGCAAATACGGGATAGATTCCATTTTGGTGGTTCAGTTAACCAATGCTTTAAATCAAGATTTAGAAAATATCAGCAGCACCCTCTTTTTCGAATATCAGACAATCGAAGCCATCGCTGCCCATTTGTTAACGACGCAACGGAAAAATATGATGAAAATACTGGGTATCGATACCGGGTCAAAGGAATTGAAAGCAGACTTACAACCGGCGGAGCGGAATATACTGCCGCCGAAAGTCCCGCTAAAAAGGTCCCGATTCCTGGCAATCCCGGAAAAGAGAGTAGAGCCCGAGATACAAGAGACGGCAATTATCGGACTGGCGGGAAAATACCCCGGGGCAAAAGATGTCGCGGAGTTTTGGGACAATCTGAAAGCCGGACGGGACTGTATTACGGAAATACCAAAAGACAGATGGGATTGGCAGGCCTACTTCGATAAAGCGAAATGGAAAGAGGGTAAAATCTATAGTAAGTGGGGAGGCTTTATTGAGGATATCGATAAGTTTGACCCGTTATTTTTCAATATATCACCAAGAGAAGCGGAAACGATGGATCCCCAGGAGAGGTTGTTTTTGGAAATCGCGTACGCCAGTATTCAGGATGCGGGATATCAGCCCAAAACCCTATCCGCAAGCAAAAAAGTGGGGGTATTTGTTGGAGTAATGAATTATGATTACCCAAAAGGATCGGCCTATTGGTCAATCGCCAACCGCGTTTCTTTTGTATTTGATTTTTTTGGTCCAAGTCTGGCCGTCGATACGGCTTGTTCATCTTCCTTAACCGCGATTCATCTGGCATTGCTAAGTTTATCCGACGGCGCCTGCGACTGCGCCATAGCGGGTGGAGTCAATTTAATTCTTAACCCTAATCATTATCTGAACTTAAGTTCAATGAACATGTTGTCGGAAGGCAGGCAATGCAAAGCATTTGGAGAAGCCGCGGATGGTTTTATCGATGGAGAAGGAGTAGGGGCGATTATATTAAAACCGTTGTGGAAAGCCAAAGAAGCCGGCGACCATATCTACGGAGTGATCAAGGGAAGCATGGTCAATGCGGGAGGGAGAACGAACGGCTATACGGTCCCTAATCCAAAGGCGCAAGCGGAACTGTTGTTTGAAGCTTACCAAAGGGCCAAAGTGAGTCCCAGAAACATAAGTTATATCGAAGCGCACGGGACGGGAACGAACCTGGGAGATCCGATTGAAATAGCAGGCTTGAGTGAAGTATTTAATAAAGTGAGTGAAGATAAACATTATTGTTATTTGGGTTCGGTGAAATCGAATATCGGACACCTGGAAAGCGCGGCCGGGATAGCGG
>JBJKPO010000282.1:0-2108 GCA_046706235.1 Bacillota bacterium
GATTTTTTGGGCGTCAATTCAAGAAGAGCTTTTAAAATTGGACTGTTAACCTTTACAATATCGTTAATTATTTCGTATACTTTCCAATTCTCCTTGACTATCTGGGTTTCGGGAATAATTTTATTAGTGGTGTTATTAACCGGAATTCTATTTGATATAATAGGTACAGCGGTGACCGCCGCCTCCGAGGTCCCGTTTCATGCCATGGGCGCGGATAAAGTCAAAGGTTCCAAACAAGCCATTTATTTAATCAGGCATGCGGACAAGGTGGCCAATATCTGCAACGATGTGGTGGGGGATATCTCCGGCACAATCAGCGGGGCCATTATGGCCAGTATCAGTTTAACACTAATTCAAAGCAACATCTTGTTACCCGAAAAGCTGCTTGAAGCGGCTTCCATTGCTTTTATCGCCGCTTTGACGGTTGGCGGGAAAGCTTTGGGAAAATCTTACGCTATAACCAAAGCTAATCAAATTATATTTAACGTTGGAAAAATACTTTATTTGATGAAATTTAGCGGGTTTATATCCCGGAAACACAAACGTAAAACCGGGATAAATTCCCGAAAGGTGCGAAAAGCTTAATGAATGGTTTATTACAGAACATCAAGGGACCGGCGGATTTAAAAAACATGACCGATCAGCAGTTGGAAGCTTTGGCCGGAGAGATTCGTCAATTTTTATTGGAAACCGTGGCTCAAACCGGGGGTCACCTGGCGCCAAATCTGGGAGTTGTTGAACTTACATTGGCACTGCACTCGGTTTTCGACAGCCCGCGCGACCAAATTATCTGGGATGTAGGGCACCAATCTTATGTTCATAAAATATTGACCGGCCGGTTGAACCAGTTTGAAACTTTACGTCAATATAACGGGATAAGCGGTTTCCCGAAACCGGAAGAGAGCGAACATGATATATTCGCAACCGGTCACAGTTCCACTTCGATTTCAGCGGCGCTGGGATTGGCTAAGGCCCGTGACTTACTTGGAGAGAAGAACAAGGTGGCGGCGGTAATCGGTGATGGTTCGATGACCGGCGGGATGGCTTTTGAGGCCCTTAATCACTTGGGACACCTGCAAACCGACTTGATCATTATTCTCAATGATAATGAAATGTCAATCTCCAAAAATGTGGGCGCTCTTTCCCGCTATCTTACCAAACTGCGGTTAAATCCCCGTCTGCGCAGATTAAAATATGATATTCGGGATCTGATCCAAAAGGTCCCTAAAATTGGACGGACAGTGGTGCATTATCTGGAAAAAATCGAAGATAGTTTAACTTTTTTGGTGATTCCCGGAATGTTTTTTGAAGAACTCGGCATTAGCTACCTTGGGCCGATTGACGGGCATAAAATTACCGATTTAAAACTGGCTTTAAAGAATGCTTATGATCGTAAGGGTCCGGTATTAATTCATGTACTGACGACCAAAGGCAAAGGTTATGATTTGGCTGAAGAAAATCCGCAGGCGTTTCATGGAACAGGGCCTTTTTTGTTAACCAACGGAAAGAAACTAACCGAGACCAATTCATTAAGCTATACGGAGGTTTTTGCAAAAACGATTGTTGATTTGGCCGGGAAAAACGAAAAAATAGTCGCAATTACGGCCGCAATGACCGATGGCACCGGTTTAAAGGAATATGCCAAAACTTTCCCGGAACGTTTTTTTGATGTTGGGATCGCCGAGGAACATGCGGTAACGATGGCCGCCGGTATGGCTAAAAGAGGTTTTCAGCCGGTAGTGGTGATCTATTCCACCTTTTTACAGCGGGCTTACGATCAAATTATCCATGATGTGTGCCTCCAAAATTTACCGGTCATTTTCATGGTGGATCGAGCCGGATTGGTTGGGCCGGATGGTCCGACCCATCATGGCGCTTTTGATTTGTCTTTTTTAAGGCATATACCCAATCTCACGATTATGGCGCCTTGGAATGAAAGTGAATTTCGGGATATGATCTATACTGCTTTTCAAACGGGAGGCCCGGTTGTGGTCCGTTATCCGAAACGGAACGGATTACAGATGAGGGAATATTCCCCATATAAATTATTACAGTCCGGCACGGGAGAGATCATGACTCGGGGATCGAATATAGCGATTATCGCGGTG
>JBJKPO010000283.1:0-8490 GCA_046706235.1 Bacillota bacterium
CTATTATGTTGCTCGTTATCTCCCTCTTTCTGGCCGGTTCGATCATAGCGGCGTCTTCAATTGTAACTTCGGTGACTCTTAAAAATCCAACCATCAAGAAGCCCGCCACTCTTATCAAGTCGAGTCCCAAACCCCAGGCGAGTCCCCAACCCCAGAGCGGCTCAGTATTTGCGGCGGTGGGACCAAGAGGTTATTTCTATTATGCGGACGCTAACGGCGCCAACTGGACCGAGTGCCCCAAAGTTTCAGCCCAAAATCATAATGCGGTCGCTTATGGGGCCGGCCGCTTTGTAGCCGCCGGACATTACGGCGACGCCTGGTATTCATCGGATGGAAAATCATGGAAACCTTTTTCGTTCCCATCGGGCGAATTTCACGCCATTACATATGGCGGCAATCATTTCGTGGCGGTGGGTGATAACGGCAAAATCGTTTATTCTTCCGATGGAATCACCTGGAGTAACAGTACTTATCAAGGACAAATGCATGAAAGCTTATGGGGTGTGGCATACGGCAAAGGCCGTTTTGTTGCTGTCGGAGTTTCCAAAAATGTATTATACTCGAATAACGGCGGCCGGGATTGGCAGAAAGTAACTATTCCTTATCATAGCTTTCACGACATTGCCTTTGGTGATAATTATTTCGTAGCGGTTGGCTGTAACCAGGTAAGCGGCGGTAACAGCGCGGTGATAGCTTCACCCGACGGTATTGCTTGGATGGTAGGAAATTCAGGCACTGCCAAAGTATTGAATGCGGTTGCCTTTGATCCGAACTCCAGACGATTTATCGCCGGCGGATTTGATGGAATAATCCTTACTTCGGATAATCTGGGCGCTACCTGGACGCCGCGTAATTCCGGGGCCCCAAATACTATTAACGCTATTGCCTGGGGTAACGGCTGTTTAGTGGCGGTCGGCATATTTGTCGGCGTGGGTGGAAGCTATGTCAGTTGTTCCAGGGATGGCGGTTTGACCTGGACTACCAAAAAACCGGGGGTGATGACTACCTTAACCGGGATTGCTTTCCGGCCTTAGATTATAGTTATTAAATTTTAATAATTAAAGTTCTGCTATCTCTTTGAAACAGTTAGTTAAAGTATCAACCGTAAACCGGATTTGTTCTTCCGTGTGCAGTGATGTTAGAAAGAATCTTAAACGGGCCGCATCTTCGGAAACGGCCGGGAATAAAATCGGTTGTACATTGATGCCGTTATTGAATAACAGATTGGCCAGCCGGACACATTTGATGGAATCGCCGATAATTACCGGAACGATAGCGGTATTTTGGCTGATTCCCGTATTAAATCCGGCTTTTTTCACTAATTCCAAAAATAGGCGGGCATTTTTACCAAGTTGTTCAACCCGCTCCGGTTCCGCTTTTAAAATATGCAATGCCGCTAAGGCAGCTCCGGTATTGGGAGGAGTAATCCCAACGCTATATAAAAATCCGGGTACGGTATATTTTAAATAGTTGATAAGCTCTTTCGAACCGCCGATATAACCGCCGCAACTCGCCAATGCTTTACTTAACGTCCCCATCCATAGATCCACGTCGCCGCGGTTTACATCAAAATACTCTCCGATCCCCCGGCCGGTTTTTCCAAGCACTCCCATGGAATGAGCTTCATCCACCATCAAAAATGTTCCGTATTTATTGCGAAGTTCAATATACTTCGGTAAATCAGCGATATCGCCGTCCATACTGTAAACGCCTTCAATCACGATTAAAACCCGTTCGTTTTTCTTACGCTCGTTTTCTAAAATATGATGAAGCATATTCCAATCATTATGAGGGAAGGGAAGCATTTTAGCGCCGGAAAGCTTGCATCCTTGTAAAATGCTGTTATGGCTAAGCGAATCATATAAAATTAAATCTTGCGGTCGAAACAGATGGCCTATTGTAGTAACATTAGTTGCATGCCCGCTTACAAAAACAAGACAAGCCTCAACCCCAAGGAAATCCGCCAATGAATCTTCCAATTCCTGATGGAGCGGTTTTTCACCCGTTACCGGGCGGCTGGCTGATACCGACGTTCCATACTGCTCAATAGCCAGCTTTGCTTTTTTGGAAACCCTGATGTCGCCGGAAAGGCCAAGATAATTGTAGCTTGCATAGCTAATCATCTCCCGGCCTTCAATGTTGGTAGTATTGGTTACAATACCCTCATTTATTAAAAAGAATGGGTTCTGTAATTGAAATTGTTTCATGAGATCAAATTGTCCAAAAAAAGCATGATATTCAGGAAAGAGTTCCACTTTCCGGTATTCCGCGGGAATGCTCTCATTCTTGAGATTATTATGAACAGATAATTCTTTATTGATTGACGCTTCCGTATTTGAAGCATTTGCTGACTTGGCCGCTTTTTCCCGCAACATACTTTTAAAAAGTTCTTTTTTAGCCTCCGGCGTTAGCGAGTTTAGCATTTCATCAATATTTGGTTTACTCATTGTTTGGCTCCTCCAGCATTTGCCGTAAATAACTATCGATTTCTTCTTCCGCAAGTTGATCGACATTGGATAAAAGTTGCTTTAGATCCGGTTGTTGGTTAATTCCTAACTCGTGAATACATATTTCAGCCAATTCAATGATGCTCGGTCCTTTTAAAATCCGGACGGTTGAGAACTTGTGGCCAATTCTTTCTTCCAGTAATGCGATTAATTCAATCGATACCAATGAATCAATACCAAAATCGCTAATACTTCGGTTTAAATCAATTTTATGATTGGGCATCCTTAAAACTTTGGCTACCATTTCCTGAATTATTGTTTGCAGATAGGTTGAACGTTCGGCTGAATCGATTGCCATTAATTCATTAATAAATACTTGTCTTTTATCCGTGTTTCCGGGTAACCCCATATTTTGTTTTAAATATCGATAACGTGATGAGGAAGCCCTTTTTTCATTGGAAGAGATAATTTTTGCCCAATCAACATCAAAAATTCCCACTTGAACCTGTTTTTTACATAAGATTTGTTCCAGCGCCTCCAGAGCTTCCCGGTTCGAAAAGCCTTGAATACCAATGTTTTTAAAAAAGAATTCCAGTTTGGTGTTCCTCGCGGCTACTCCAACTTCGGATAACACTCCCAGATTAATGGTTGTGGCCGCCATGCCCAATGAATTCCGGTAATGGGCAAAGGCATCGAGAAATGAGTTGGCGGCAATATAATTGGCTTGACCGGAATTCCCGATTAATGAAGATATTGAAGAAAACATGATAAAAAAAGCTAATTCCCGATTGGCGAGTATATTATGTAAATTTAAGACTCCTTTGATCTTGGGAGCCATTACTTTTTCAAATCGCGAACGTGATTGATCTTTGAGATAAGCATCATCCAAAACCATGGCGCAATGAACTACTCCACGTATTGGCGGCATTGTTTCGTTAATTTGTTCAATGAGTTTACTTAGTGGTTCTTTTTGGGTAATATCAACCGCGGCTGCCTTTACCAGAGTCCCGTTTGTTTCCATGATTTGAATTGCTTGCAAAGTCCCGGCCGAAGCCCCGCTTCTGCTGATAAGCACAATATGATCAGCGCCTTTTTTAGAAAGCCATTGGGCAATTTCCAAACCAAATCCTCCGGTTCCGCCGGTAATTAAATAGGTACTATTTTTGGCGATGCTAATTGAATTTTGCTGTTGTTCTTTTAAGACCGGTATTTCCTGGTCTTTAAGACGGATCGCGATTTTTCCAATCTGTTTGTTCTGCGCCATATAATGAAAAGCCTCTGAAACTTTTGCCGCTGAAAAAACTTTAACCGGCATTGGTTTAAAGCAGCCTTCATCAAAAAGTTCAGTAACCGTCATCAATATACTTTTTAGTTTTTCCGGCCGGTCTTTTAATAATCGATCTACGTCTACAGCGGCAAAAGTTAAGTTTTCATTGAAATATTTCATTGGCAGGAAGCTATTTTCCATAATATCCCTTTTGCCAATCTCAATGAACCGGCCATACGGCGCAAGGACTGCCAAACTTTTTAATAATGATTCGCCGGCAATGGCATTGATGACCAGGTCGACTCCCTGGCCATTGGTAATCGATTTAATTTCCGCTTCAAAATCAAGGGTCCGTGAGTTCATTACATGCTTAATGCCCAAGTTCCTTAAAAACATTCTTTTTGCTTCATTACCGGCAGTCGCGAAGATCTCGGCTCCAATCCAGTTAGCGATCTCAACCGCCGCCAGGCCAACTCCTCCGGTGGCATTATGGATTAAAATCCTTTCTCCCTTTTTTAATCTTCCTATTTCAATCAATCCATAATAAGAAGTGAGATAACCAAGGTAAATCGGCGCTTCTTCCAGGGAAAGACTTTTGGCTTTATGCGTGACATAAGTTGTAGGAACGGTTGTATATGAATAAAATCCGGCATTAGAGACAATAACTTCATCGCCGATTTTAAACTCGGTAACTCCTTCTCCAATCGTTACGATCTTTCCGGAGGCTTCCATCCCTAATATCCTGCCGAAATGTGTACCGTCGAGCACTATATCGGTTAATTGTCCCAGCACTTTTAAAATATCTTTATAATTAACCGGGCAGTAATGGACTTCAACTTCAACCTCGTCAGGTCCAGGCGCCTTTCGCTTAATCGGTTTATAGAACAAGCTATCGATGATCCCCGGAGTCTTAAAATCAAGCATTACCGGTTGATTAACGACTACATCAACTTTAGCTTGCCCGGAGTCTGTTTTATCCATCGCGGTTTTGACAAGATGCCTTACATATCTTTCACCGGCGCGTAGCGCTACATCCTCATCAGTATTATCATCCGTTAGTTCACCGATCAATGTTTTAAGCGCCGCATCTGTTTCCAGAGTATTTACATCAATAATTTTCGAAAAGATTCGGGGATACTCGTTGTTGATTAAATGACTCAACCCCCATAACGGGGTCGTTGCCAAGTTTGTTAAAGCTTCATCGCCTTCGATAATCTGATTCTTATTGGTGATGATCATAACCGAATATTTTTTTTCAGGACTTAACCTTGTCAAAGTCCTGATTATGGCAGTAAGATTCATACAATGGTCTAAAGCCCGTTCGAAACAGGATTCGGGCATTTCTTCATTGCTATTATCGATGGCATTATATAGTATATGAGTGACTTTCGATGGATCCAAAGTTGTAAATAAGTGTTGGTAATCCTCCTCACAGCGCTGATCAATTGCATAAATGTCATTGGCAATGCTTTGATATTGATCATGTAAAAAAACCAATGTTACTTTTCGGTTTTTTATTAAATAGTCCTTAAACCAGGAACTATCTTTCTCTTCCCTGGTAAAAATAAGCCATTCTTCACCAGGAACAGTTGCCGGACTTTGGACCGTCCGAGATTCGCTCTTTTCCCATTTAAAATCATAAAACCATCGATTAATATTAGAAACTTTGTCACTAACATCTTTGGCTACCGCTTGACAAGTTACCCCATGGGCTTCCGCTAAAATTGTTCCGTTTGCATCGAAAAAGAATATGTCGCCGTTAATTAAATCTCTTTTTTGCTTTTTAATTTTAAGATGACACCAGCATTCTATTTGGGGGGAATCATAAAAGCGAATTCGCTCAATCGCTATTGGAACAAACGTTGAAGCGGCAACATCTTTTTCATTAATGAAGGCAAACATCGCCTGAAATCCCGCATCTAAAATCGTTGGATGAAGCAAATCATACTGCCCGGCATTTCTATCAAAAAGGCAATTTATGCAAATCAAGGCTTCTTGATTGCCTTTAAACAAAGACTTGATCCGTTTAAATTCAGGGCCGTACTTCAAACCTAAATCTTGCAACTGCCGGTAAAAACCTTCAATTTCAATCTCCCGGACGCATCTCTCCTTCATTGTTTTCAAGTCATACGGTTGACCTTTGCTATCGGACAACAGCGGGACGATTCTACCGGAAGCATGTCTTTTCAAAACGCTATTGGCAGCGGTGGAACGGCTATACACTTCATATTCCTTTGTTTTTGGATTATATGCGCAGAAAATTTTATGGATTTTTTGGTAATCATAGGTCAACATGTTATGAAATTTTATATCTTCCAGTGAGCCGCCCTTTCCACCACTTAGCTTTTCATTAATGGCTAAACCTGCTTCAACATAGGCCGCCCCTGGAAATACAATCTCATCCTGGACCTGATGATCGCTAAGATACGGAAAATATTCCATATTTAATTCAACTTCCCAAGTAGGATTCAATAAATTATGAAAAGAATTTAAAAATACCTGCCCTTCCAATCCCAACCGGTCTTCCCTGGAGACATCGGATTCATTCCAATAACGTTCGCGCTGCCATGGATAATTCGGCAGTTTAATGAATCGTCCTTTCGGTATTATTTTCGGCCATTGAATATTAAAACCCAAAGTGTATAAATAGCTCAACGAATTTAAGATAGTAGTATATTCCGGTTTTGTTCGGTTTAAGGTAGCCACGGTATGACCTTTATGTCCCATTTCCGTGAAACATTCTTTAATTGAGCTTTTTAAAACCGGATGCGGACCCACTTCAAGAAAGATATTAAATTGATCATTTAAAAGAGTCTTCATGGTATTATAGAGACGAACCGGTTCCCGGATATTTCGCCACCAGTATGCGCCATCAAGTTCATTTCCGTCTATAATTTGTCCGGTAACGGTTGAATAAAGAGGAATCGCGGCTTTACGGGGAACAACTCTGGCAAATTGCTTCAGAAAGTTATCCCGTAACGGATCCATTTGATAACTATGATAAGCAATTTCAACTTGCATCGTCCGGTTAAAAACGGCATTACTTTCAAGTAATGCCGCAATTTGTTGTAAATCATCCGTATTGCCGGCCAGAGTAGTTGAATTAGGACTATTTATAGCGGCAATGGATACCTCGGGATAATCCTGAAGCAGGCCAATGGCTTCGGTCTCCGATAAACCGGCGGCAAGCATTGAGCCTTTTCCCGCCGATTCTTTTTGAATCCAACTGCGATGATAGGCAATCCATAAGGCATCTTCCAACGATATTGACCCTGCGCAATAGGCTGCCGAAACTTCTCCGATACTATGTCCAACAATCGCTTTAGGCGTAATCCCCCACGATTGCCATAATTCAAATAAGGCTGCCTGTAAAACAAAATTAGCCGGTTGAGCGATCTGAGTTTCATTAATTCTCGATTCATATTCCGCTTTATTCATTTCGGCAAGAATTGACCAGCCGGAAATCTCCCGAAAGATACGGTCGCATTCCTCCAATTTATTGCGAAAAATCTTCGACCGAACCATCAGTTCCCGGCCCATGCCCCACCATTGCGGGCCCATTCCGGTAAATACAAACGCCAAATTTCTTTCATCCGCTGCTAAAATCTGATTGTTGGACATATTTTCCAAAAAGGCGCCGGTTGAAAACGATTCTAAGGTAGCCGCCAATTCAGCGGCATTTTCAACAACAATTGCCAAACGTTGTCCATGATGGGTCCGTCTTTGGGTGACCGAATATAAAAAATCAAACCAATTTCGGGGATGAATATTATCTTTAACAAAAGCTGCATAACGTTCGGATAATGTTTTTAAGGCGCGGGGATCTCTGGCGGATAACGGGATGATAACCGGAGTTGAATTTTGCGCGCCGGAGGAATCAAAAGATGGCGAAGGCGATTCATGCAATAAGGCATGAGCATTAGTACCGCCATATCCAAAAGAATTAACTCCAACGCAGGCAGGCCCTTTAGCCGGCCATTCTTCCAATTGCCGCGCTACTCTGAGACAGGTATCCGCAAATGAAATTTTCGGATTAGGACTTTTAAAATGAACATTGGGAGGAATTTGTTTGTGTTTTAAGCATAAAGCCGCTTTAATCAATCCCGCGACTCCCGCCGCGGCTTCCAGTTGGCCAATATTGGTCTTGATTGAACCAATAATACACTTATCATTGGGCTCTCTGCCTTCCGCCAGCACTGAATTTATAGCTGAAATCTCAACCGGGTCTCCGGCTTGCGTTCCGGTTCCATGCGCCTCGATGTATTGAATCCGGCTGGGAGCCACTCCGGCCAGGGAATATACATGGCGAATCAACGATGCTTGTGATTTTGGATTGGGCATTGAAATACCGTTAGTTTGACCATCTTGATTAACTCCGGTGGATAAAATTGTTGCATAAATATCGTCACGATCTTGCAAGGCGGCATCAAGCGATTTTAAAATTATAATTCCCGCCCCTTCACTACGGACATATCCGGCTGCGTCACTGTCAAAAGCCTTGCAACGGCAGTGCGGTGAAAGAAATTTACCTTTACACATACCGATAAAATACTCCGGCCGAAGCATTACATTAACCCCGCCGACAATCGCCAGTGAACATTCCTCATTCCAGATACTCTGACAAGCGTAGTGCGCCGCCACCAAAGACGAAGAACAAGCGGTATCCATCGAAACACTCGGCCCCAGCAAGTTAAATGTATATGAAATTCGGTTGGAAAGAATGGTCATTGTGGTATTAATGCCGGAATAAATATTCATTAGCTCACGGTTGAAGGC
>JBJKPO010000284.1:0-13556 GCA_046706235.1 Bacillota bacterium
CTATTGTCCAATTTGTACGGTTCGGATAAGCTGGTATTAAAGGCGGGCAAACTTGAGGCATTGAAACTGATGCGCTCCGAAGTTTTAGAGGAACGCGTTTTGGCCTTACAACGGATTGTCTTTGAAGATCCGACAATTGATAATCTTCCCCAGCGACGTAATTTACCACAGGTTTTAAATGAGATTGAGGAAGAGATTGCCGATCTGATCGCCCGGCGCACCGTTGAAGAAAAAATTGAAAAGAAAATCGCCGAACGAATGCAGCAACGCCATGAAGATTATTTAAAGGAGATTAAAATCCAGATTTTACAGGAATCATCCGGGCCCGATAATCCTCATACCTTAAAGAAACTAGCGGATTTAGAACGAATGGATAAAATTAACCTGTCCAAATCAGCGTTGGAGACCTTGAAACCCACCAATTTGAACGAAGTAGTGGGACAGGAACGGGCGATTAAGGCTTTGCTGGCTAAAATTGCTTCGCCATTTCCCCAGCATGTAATTTTGTATGGCCCTCCCGGAGTTGGTAAAACAACCGTTGCCCGCCTGGTGCTGGAAGAGGCTAAAAAATTGCCGTTTACGCCTTTTCAGGAGGAAGCCCCGTTTGTGGAGGTTGACGGCACGACTTTACGGTGGGATCCGAGAGAAGTTACCAATCCGTTGTTGGGATCGGTTCACGATCCGATTTATCAGGGCGCCAAACGTGATTTGGCCGAGGGAGGAGTTCCCGAACCGAAACTGGGGCTGGTTACCGACGCTCATGGCGGGGTCTTATTTTTGGATGAGATTGGCGAGATGGATCCGATGTTAACTAATAAGTTATTGAAGGTTTTGGAAGACAAACGGGTTATGTTTGATTCGGCTTATTACGATCCGAATGACGCCAATGTTCCCAAATATATCAAAAAGCTATTTTCAGAAGGCGCGCCGGCCGATTTTATCTTGATTACCGCGACGACCAGGGATCCGTCCGAAATTAGCCCGGCGATTCGTTCCCGTTGTGCCGAAGTATTTTTTGAACCACTGGACCAAGAGGACATTAAAAATATTGTAAGTCATGCGGCCGGCCGGCTTAAAGTGAACATCAACCCTGAAATCCCCGACTTAATCAGCGAATACACCATCGAGGGCCGTAAAGCGGCCGGAATATTAGCGGACGCTTACGGCTTGGCGTTGTATAAAAATAAAGACAAGGACCTGGAAGCCGGTCATGTTGAAATTACCAAATCCGACTTATTGGAAGTGGTTCAAGTCAGCCGAATTTCCCCTTATTTGACGGTTCGTGCCTCCAATCGCCCGGAAATCGGGAAGATTTTCGGATTAGGCGTTATCGGGTTCGTCGGTTCGGTTTTGGAAATTGAGGCGGTTTGTTTTCCGGCTGTCGAGAAAGGAAAAGGCAAGCTCCGGTTTAACGAAACCGCCGGTTCAATGACTAAAGACTCGGTTTTTAACGCGGCTTCAGTGGTCCGCTTAGTTACCGGCCAGGATTTGGCTGACTTTGACGTTCATGTGAACGTTGTTGGCGGAGGTAAAATAGATGGGCCGTCAGCCGGGGTGGCGATTACTTTGGCAATTATCAGTTGTCTGACCGGACGTCCGATTCCCCAAAATATTGCCGTAACCGGCGAAGTTTCGATTCAAGGCAAGATCAAAGCGGTTGGCGGGGTTTTTGAGAAAATATACGGTGCCCGGCAGGCGGGAATGGGTAAGGTATTTATCCCGAAAGAGAATGTAAAGGATATTCCGGAAGATTTACTGGATATTGAAGCGATTCCGGTGGAGACGATTCAGGAAATCATTCAAGTAGCGCTGGGTGAATCGGAAAAAACTGAACAATGACCGGAGGAAACAAATGAGTGAAGGTCTGACTTTGGATCGAATGCCGCCCCAGAATATCGAGGCCGAACGTTCGACCTTGGGTTCAATGTTGCTTGAAAAAGAGGCGATTTATAAAAGTATCGAGTTCTTAAAATCTGATGATTTTTATCGTGAAGCCCACCGGGTGATTTTTGAGGTGGTAACTCAACTGGCCAATAAAGGCGAACCGGTTGATATTATTACTGTTTCCGAAGATTTAAAGCAGCACGACATGCTGGATAAAATCGGCGGCGTGGCATACTTGACCGCGTTGGCTAATTCGGTCCCCACTGCCGCGAATGTCGAGTATTATGCCAGGATTGTTGAGGAGAAGGCGCTCTTGCGGTCCATAATTACCGCGGCAACTGATATTGTAACGATGGGTTATGCGGGAGCCGATGATGTCGGAATAATCCTGGATGAAGCCGAGAAAAAAATCTTTCAGATAAGTCAAAAGCGTAATGTCAAAGGCTTTGTTAATCTAAAAAACATTTTAATCGAGACTTTCGAGCGGATTGAAAAAATTTATGAATCAAAAGGCGGGGTCACCGGCATGCCCACCGGTTTTCCGGATCTGGACCGGATGACCGCCGGGTTCCAACAGTCTGATTTGATTATTATCGCGGCCCGTCCCAGTATGGGGAAAACCACGTTTGCCTTGAATATTGCCCGGAATGTGGCGGTTGAGAAAAAAATTCCGGTGGTTATATTCAGTTTTGAGATGTCCAAAGAGCAATTAGCTTTAAAATTACTCTGTTCCGAGGCTGGAGTCGACAATCAGCGCATCCGTACCGGTACACTGATGGATAGCGATTGGCCGCGGCTATCCAATGCTTTGGGACGCCTGTCCGATTGCAATATCTTTATTGACGATTCACCGGGACTGACCGCGTTGGATATCAGGGCCCGGACGCGCCGGATTAAAGCCGAGAACGGCCTGGGATTAATAGTTATCGATTATCTTCACTTGATGCAGTCCCGGAACCGATCCGAAAACCGCCAGCAGGAAGTCTCGGAGATTTCCAGATCGCTCAAGTCACTGGCACGGGAATTGAGTATCCCGGTGATAGCTTTATCACAATTATCGAGGGCCGTTGAGCAGCGGACCGATAAAAGGCCGTATTTGGCTGACTTGCGAGAATCCGGCTCCCTGGAACAAGACGCCGATTTGGTTGCATTTTTATACCGGGAAGATTATTATAATCCCGAAACCGATAACAAGAATATCACCGAATTGATTATCTCCAAACAGCGCAACGGTCCTGTCGGGACCGTAGAGATGCTGTTTCAAAGGGAGTATAGTAAGTTTGTGGGATTGGAAAAATACCGGAAACCATCGTAGTGAATTCTCCCCAAATATCCTTAAGGGAAATCGTCAATGATTCCAACAATTGGGCGCCAGATAAAAGACATCGTGGTATTATTATATTGAAATTGGTGTTATTCAAAATAGGAACGAATAAAAAACCTCTCATCCGGGAGGTTTTTTATATTGATGTTATTTCGAATTCGACCCAGCGCGTTTTGAAATAGTGGATTTAGAATTTTATTTACTAAATCTAACAAGTGAATTCGCTAATTTACCGAAAAAACCAGGAATATAACAAATTTTTTTATTGAATCGGGAACAAGAAACGACACTTGTAATCGATCAAGAAAGATATAATTATTAATTAATAACAATATGATTCGCATGCACGCGGAAAGGATTGAATATCAAGTATCGATGGACTTTTAAAGTGGTGTGCTCAGCTATGTATTAGGTTTTTTCACCATTTTTAATTTGGCGACAGGAGGATGGGAAATTGCGAATTATTCCGATTGATGAAGTTAAACCGGGTATGATCTTAGGAAAACCTATTTTGAGAGAGAACGACGGGACCGTTCTTTTTCAAAGCAATTTAAAGTTAAAATCGTTATATATCGAAAAAATTAAGGCGCTAAATTATCATTCCATTCATATTTCAGACTCTGAAAAACCGGGCGAACCCGATATCTTAACTCCTATAAGGGAAGAGACTAGAATCAAAGCCGCTACTATGCTTAAAACAACTTTCAATCAGTTTAAAAGCAGAGATTTTGTTGATGTTCCCGGACTAAAAACACTGGTTAACGAAATAGTCAGAGAAATCCTGAATGATCCCCGGACTGTCTATAATTTATCTCAAATACGCGCTTATGATAACTATACTTACACCCATTCGGTCGATGTTTGCGTTCTGTCATTATTAATTGGGTCAATTATGGGTTTGAATCGCAATAATTTGGAGATTTTGGGCATGGGAGCGATTTTACACGATATCGGCAAGATATTTATGGATATCAGTATTTTAAATAAGCCTTCCCGGCTTGATCCGGAGGAATATGAGATTATAAAAACGCACACCCGTATCGGATATGAGTCATTCAGAACCAAAACCGCATTGAGTTTTATAGTACCCCATATGATGTTTCAACATCACGAGAGAGAAGACGGTTCCGGTTATCCAAGAGGATTAACGGGTAAGTGGATTCACCGTTTTGCTAAAATAATATCGGTGGCTGATGTTTTTGATGCGATGACCTCATACCGGTTATATCAAAACCCAGTATCATCCCAAGCAGCCATCCGGGAGATTTGTGAAAATACACCGCAAAAATACGATAAAACTACGGTTGATTACTTTACGAAAATTGTAACTCCATATTCGATCGGTAGCGTATTATTATTAAGCAGTAATCAGAAGGTTGAAGTTACTTACATCTCCCGTTTTAAATGCCTGGTGGAGGTGATTAGCGGAGTGAACCAAGGGGAAGTGTTCAATTTATACCAGTATCCGCAGTTAAGAGTTATCAAGTGCGTAAGTTGAGGTGTATAAATGTATAAAAAGCACACTTTTTTAAAGTGTGCTTTTTATACTGAAATATAGACTTTTAATACAACTCAGCTAATTAATCTCAATTTCCGATTAAGGTCTTGCCGGCAATTATGATGGCCATGGTGACCCAGTTTTTCAACAAGCCCGTTGATTGCATTATTTAGTTCATTATACGCTTGCTGAATAGCTGCTGTTGATGCAGTGGCATCATTAAGAATATTACTAGCATTATTTAAAGCTGTGGCATATACTGCCCAACTTTCCTTTGTGTAACATTGTTTCTTCAATTCTTCCGTCTGGTTAACCAGCTTTTGAAGTTTAAAGTTCCAATCATCACGGCAGTCGGCCGGCTGGATGCCAATGGCGGTTATACCGTTCGGCAATCTCGCAATACCATTCTGGTAATTGTAGATAACTTCTCTTGCATAGCCTTTTCCGCCGATGCCGGTGCTTGTTCCGGTTCCCGCGCCGTCAATGATGCTGTTAATACCGACAAGCGGGCCGCTTCCATTTGAAATCTCAACGATGCATACATTCTTTACCACTACGTTCTCTTTATTGGGCACTTCCATGGCGTTGTCCAAAAAGATGCTTGCGCCGTTGGTATGGATAAGTACGTCATAGATTCCCAAACCGACTGCTAAGTGATTATCTACGTTATTACCCACTTTGTATGAGGAATAGCCTTTGATTGTACCGTCATGGCTCATCCATTGATCCTGAGCCTGCGGATCATAGGGAGTTTCGGACTGATAGAAGTACATACGTCCGTTGTCGCCATTCCACAGGGTTTGATACTGTTGGAAGTGTTCCACAAACAGACCATAAACGATCACATCATTACCGTTTACTACAAAACCGTTTTTGGCGGTATTCTTATCCCAAGCGACACCGTTACCATGATCGGCTCTCCATACCCAGAAGTGGTCGCCGATTACATTATTACTGTTTATTTCGATTGCCGTATCTACGTTTACATTTTCTTCAAGGAAACCGCCAATACGGAAGATCAAGTCGATTAATGACGTCGGATTGGCGCTATTATCCCTACCGCTGTTCTTGGGACCAACTTGAAGTAAGTAAGTGGAACTATGATAAGCATCAAACATTAATCCTGCAATTATCACGCCCGGTACATCGTCAATGAGCATGGCAGCCGTATCGTTATTAGGGACAAGAGTTGCCAAGCCGGTGCCAAGAATAATCGTATTGGCATCTTTTACATGGATGGGTTGATCTAAATGATAAATACCAGGGGTGAAGAAAATATTCTTTCCTCTGCGTAAAGCGAAGTTTATGGTAGCAGCAGTGTCTACACTTGCTTTGGCTACATAAAATCGATCAATATCCAAGGTTTGGCCTTGACCGATATCATTTTCCGCCCAACTGATTCCGGTACTGTCTTTTCGGATAGCCGGTATGAATACTTTATATTCTCCGTCATCCCCCAAATAAAGGAATGGTTTTTCCCTGACGATAGGAGTTGTATCAATGGAGGTATATGGGTTGCCGCCCGTCTCCCAGGTATTTCCCGGTGCATTTTTTACACCCTGGAATACGCCGTTCCAGTTTACTCCGTACCAGCCGGCATTGAGTTCGCTGTTTCGGGTATACCACTGCTGTTGGGTCCATGATCCGGCTCTTCCGGTGAAAACGCTGTCTGCGATGAAACCGCCGCTGGACCATCCATACCACCAATCAAATTGTGAAAAGCGCTCAACCTTCATCCTTCTCAAGGGTGCAGCTTGAGAAACGCCCCACATCATGGTGGCGCCCGGATTAACATCAGTTGATACGGTAAAGTTTTCAGCACCCCGCCAGAATGTGCAAGTGGCGTTATTGCTCGGTAGAGGCGCCGGGGCAGCTATGTTTTGAATTTTGGTTTCCAATGGAGTTTTTCCGAGACCATTAATCTGAGTATAATAACCGATATTCAGAGTACCCGAGGCATTATAATCTCCCGGTTTGAAATACAACCCGAAACGGTCGGTGCCAAACTGCGCTTGAAAAGTCTTATTATCATGGATGTAATTTACTTCTTGTCCAATTACACTCAAGTCATCGTATTTGGCATTGTAAATAATCATATTGTCGCCGAAAAGTTTGGTCTCAAGCGAAATAAAGGCTGATTGCTCACTGCTGCCGAGATCGTTTACCGCGACAACTTTATAGTAATTTTCGTATTTGGAAGCATTCGGGTGAATATCCACAAAGACCGGCGCCCTGCTTTCACCGATTTTTTGATAATCGCCAAATCTGCCGCCGGCACGGTATATTTCATATTTGCGGGCATTTTTAACGAAATCCCATTTCAACATGATGTTTCTGCCGATTTTAAAAATATCAAGGCCGGTTGGCGCGCTTGGAATAGTATCCGCCGCGGCAAAGCACTGGGTAACTTGATCACCTCCATTCATCGAATTCATGTCTGATGTTTGCGCAATGACAGCGCTAACAAGAAACACGGCAATAATACTGATTGCCAGGATAAATTTACCTACCTTTTTAAACATTGTCTTTCTCTCCTCTCCATTTTTCTTTATAATAAATTTTGGCAAATACATAATATACTTTTATATAATTACTGTCAACTTCAGTTTGCAATTTCAATCCATTTTCAAAATGGGAAATTTTTTTGGTTAAAATTAGAGTTTTTCCCCATTTGCCAGACAAGTATTGAGAAAACCAATGATGGTTATAAAGTGACAGTGGGTAGCGTTCCTCATCCGATGGAAGAGAAGCATTATATTGAATGGATTGAGTTAATTGCGGACGGTAAGTCCTATCGTTCTTGAATCCAGGCGAAGCACCTGAAGCTTTTTTCCGCATTATTGCTCAAACGATAACCGCTCGTGAGTATTGCAACATCCACGGACTTTGGAAGAATGAAGCATAATTTGAGATAAATAATCAGCAAGTCAAAACTGTTTCCTTTTTCCCGGAAACAGTTTTGACTATGTTTGATAGAATTAATTCAATGAATTTTCATGGAAATCGTCCATTTAAAATCACCCAATGCTATAAGATATTATCTTAACCTTGACAAGATAAGTAGATCAATTTAAACTGGATTTATCGCTATTGATAATCGGCCATTCTACTGTTTCCAAACGATTAAACGGCGGGAATACTCCTCCGGTAAGAAGGCCTAAAAAACTAAAAACTATTATCGCTAAATCTTAACCGTTGAAGTTTTTAAAGGTTAAGATTAATCATAGACCCTTAAGGAATACTAATGAATCCCGAAACGATCAATTGCTTTAAATGTAAACACTTTTATATTACCTGGGACAAGAATTTCCCGAACGGTTGCAAAGCATTTGGGTTTAAAGCCAGGTCGCTCCCTTCCGTTGCCGTATATGAGGCAAGCGGCCAAAATTGCCAGGCCTTCGAAAAGAAACCGGATCGGTCGGTTTAGACTTGATTAATATGCTGTCACAAATACTTCAATTTGCCGCTTCGGTTAACATTAATTTTCAGGGATTGCTTTTCGCTGGAATTATTATTGGCGCTTTGGGCGCCATAATGGATATGACGATGTCGATTGCTTCGGCGATCATTGCGGCAGTCCCGGTAACGGCTTTTGTAGCGGCGATGACTGTTAAAGAAGAATGAATACGTAAAAAAAAGAACCTCCGTATTTCTCTTTGCACGCCGGAAAGACATACTTTAATGTTTGAAATCCGCCTCCGGAGTACTGATGATATATTCCCAAGCCTTCAGGGCAGCCTTGGCGCCTTCCCCGGCGGCGACGATGATTTGTTTTTCCGGCACCGTGGTTACATCGCCGGCGGCATATAATCCCGGAATGTTGGTGCGGCAAAGGCAATCCACTTTTATCTCGCCTGCGTCGTTAAGTTCCACCGACCGATCCAAAAAATCGATATTGGTTTCCAGTCCGATTTCAATGAAGACTCCTTGTACCGGGAGATCAAAACGTTTTTTGGTGTTCGCTTCTTCCAGCACAACTTTTTCAACGGATTTAGCGCCTTTGATCTCAACCACCGTATGTCCGGAATATTGCTTTACCCCGGTTAACCGGTTGAGCCGTTCCACCAAAACCGCGTCAGCGGTCAATTGATCTACATATATTAAATACAGCGTTTTGGTATAATTGGATAATTCCAGAATCGATTTCACGGCGGAGTTGCCAACGCCCACCACCCGCACCGGCAGGCTGCGAAACAAGGGAGCGTCGCAGGTCGAGCAGTAGCTAACCCCTTTATTGCGAAACTCAATTTCACCAGGAACGTTTAATGTTTTGGGTCTTTTACCGGATGAAATCACCACTGCCTTGGAAGCAAATTCCGCTTCATCCGTGGCGTAGACTTTAAAAAAACGGTCTTCTTTAGATAACGCTTTAATATCAACCGTTTTCTCCTCTAAATGGAGTTCCTTAATCTGTTGTTCAAACTTTTCCATCAGAGCTTGTCCGTCAATTTCTTGAAACCCCATATAGTTTTCAATATCCGTGGTCCAATTAACTTGTCCGCCGATGTCTTTACTTAAAATTAAGGTCTTTAATCCTTTGCGGGCCGCGAAAACTCCGGCCGTCATTCCGGCCGGTCCGGCGCCAATGATAATTAAATCGTAAACCATATCTTCAAATTAACCAATTACAGAATCATACTGTCAAGCCGGTCCGGATCATACCCGACCACGTATCGATCGCCTTTGGTAATGACCGGCACGCTACGTTGTCCCGTAATTTCAGTCATCCGTTGAGCTGCTTGGCTGTCAATCGCTACATTGTATTCCCGGTAGTTCACACCTTTATTGTTTAAATATGTTTTTACCTTATTACACCAGGGACAGGTCGGTGTGGTATAGACCGCAATTTCTTCCATTGGACAATCTCCTTTTTCGATAATGACTTTATTATGTCCAAGGCCGGTCCGCTTATACCATTACTATTCCGATATTTAGAATTCCAACTATTTTTTCATCCAGCAGATCATTTGGATGATACTGGATATCCAAAAGAAAAAATATCAAAATAGTAAAAAATTTTATTTTGTTACACTTACTTATATGCTATAATATATATTATTTCAATCTTTACCATTACATATACAAAGGAACCAAATATGCCCGATTTATCTAAAGTTAGACTATTATCGTTTGAAGTTGGTACTGAATGTAATTTAGCGGCTCAGCACGCCAATTGTCCAATCAATAAACGCACTCCAAAAGGTTCGGAACCAATCAATATCGAAGACATTGTCAGGACTTATAACGAGGCTAAATCTTTAAATTTTAACGGTTCGGTGGCTTTCCATTTTTATAACGAGCCTTTACTTTACATCGATACGATCTTTGCCATTATGGAGAGATTACCCGAAGCCAAATTTTTATTATGGACCAACGGTACTCTTTTAAAAAACTCGATCGAGGAAAATCGTTTTCTCTCCAGGTTTAATGTAGTAGTAATTTCCCTTTATTTTAAAGAGTTGCTTCCCAAGTTCAAAATGTTACAAAAATATTATAAAAATATTCATATTGTAAACGAAGCCTTGGATTCCAGGACGGAAATTTACCAGAAAAAACGCAGGAATACATTTGGTTGCATCCGGCCTGTCTGGGAAATTCCCATTGATCATTGGGGAGATATCTATTTATGTTGCATGGATTGGGATGGCGCGCATTCAATCGGCAATATCAAAAAGAACAGCTTGACCGAAGTGCTTCAAAACCCTCATTACCAGAATATGGTGAGGTCAATATGCCGGCCTTTTCTGGGAAAAGGAAGTCCGATAATTTGCAAGCATTGTATTAAACCTTTCCCGCCTTTCGCTTTTTGGATTCAATGGTTTTACGATTACAACCTGAATAAAAAGAAATTAGACTAAATACGGTAAACTCCGGATACTTTCATATAAAAATCCGGCCAAAACTTGTTCTCCATTATTCAAAAGATAAGTAATCAATATTTTAAACAAACCGGCTGCTATTTGACGTTTAGCTTTATCGGCGCTACGGTTCTTGATGATATTTAGATTTTCAATCATGTTGCGTATTTCAGTCTCAGAATGAATCTTTTTTCTAATAATCTCGTGAATAATTTGGTTTAATTGTTCGTAGTTGTACTTGGAATTGGTCTGTTGCGAATCGTGAATAACCAGAACCTGGCTTCCGTAAATGATTAATTTTATTTGATCGATATTTTCGGGACGCCAGCCTTCAAATAAATCTCCTTCCCCAAAAGTTAACAAATCATCAATTTCTTTAAGCATTGTAATAATCGATACATCTTCACCGCTTTTCGCGCATTGTGTTGTTCTCTGGCCGTTTGCGAGATGATTCTTCAAGGTTTCATAATGAAAAACCTCCGGTTCTTTGCGGCATTGCTCACAAATGCACGGAACCATTTCCCGGATATCACAATCACTAAATAATTCATGAATTTCCGATAAATCACGGCGAATCATGCCCAATAATTCTCTTTTATCCGGTCCGTCAATGGAAATTTTGACTTTAAACAGCGGGGATTCTAATTGAATTAACGCTTTAGTTTGCCGGTGGAGTAATATTACTCCGTTTTCCCAGAAATTATCATTTTCAATCCGGTTTTGGCGCTGTTGTTTTTTAACGAAATTAGACCATAAGGTATTAAGCATTCGTTGATAATGATATTCAAAATGTAAATTTTGGTTATAATTCCAATTAAAAGATGGCTTCTCCGGGAGTGATAAAACCTCCTTCCTTGATTTTTGCGGATTAAAATAGTTCCGGATTGCTTCAATTCCTTTTACGGCTATTTCCAGTGGTGGTCTCTCCAATGGATTTCCCTGCAAATAGATGTGCTTTAAGTTGGCTAATTCGGTAATTTCCGCTGGCAGGGAAGTTAATTTGTTACCTCTGAGATCTAATTCCATCAAATTGGTTAATTGCCCGATTTCCGGCGGTAATGCTTCTAATTGATTATTCTTTATATCCAATTTCCGCAAGTTCCCCAATTGCCCAATTTCCGGCGGCAATGTTTCCAGATTGTTTAACTCTAAGTTTAACTCTTGTAAATTAGTGAATTGATTAATTCTTTCCGGTAGAAAGGTTTGATAATTACGTTGCAGATTGAGTGTTTTTAAATGGGTAAGCTGAAATAAAGTCTCCGGCAGTGAAACCAGGTTACAGAAACTCAAATTCAATGATTCCGATTCTTTTTGGGCTTCCACAATTTTATTCAACACGTAAACTTCAACGGCCCCATTGACTTTATCAATACCCATCGAAAAAAACCTCCTTTTTAAAACTGATGCCATCCGGCCCATTCCGTTACCCCACCGGCCGGTGACAATCGTTTTAAGCCGGTTCCATCCGCACCGGTAGTATAAAGCTGAATCCCATCTCCATCCCGGCTGGATAGAAAAAATATGCTTTGATTCGATGGCGACCAGGTTGGATGTTGCTTGTCTCCTTTACTATCGTTTAAATATGTTTTCCGTCCGGATCCAACATTGTATCTAATAATAGAGCTTTCGGTGGGTAGTCCCAACGGCTGATATTCGGTAATTAGATAATTACTGTCACTTGACCAATCCGGAGCAAACTCACCCATTTCGATTTTACCGGTATAATCGGCAATGGAGAAAACTTGGTCTTGAACCGGAATTAATGTCTTACTATTCAGATTGAAAATATATAAAGAATAAGTACCTCTTAATTCATCCTTAGATCGATATTCCTTGGCATAAAAAGCCACCATTCTTGAGTTTGGCGCCCAAACAGGCCGGTCCGGTAAAACGGTCATGTTTTTCGGCAGTGTCCAAATGGTTGTAAATTTACCGGATACTTTTTGGTGCACTGTCAATTCATATCGGTAAGTAAAAGTTATTTTTTTTATACTTACCTCCCCGTTTTCATCGGGGCTTAAAAACTCCGGTTTCCCGGATGGAATCGAATTATAAGGCGAGTCGATTTTTCGCAAGCTGCCGTCACTGAACTCTAAAACATACCAATTTAAAAAGGAACTGTATTCGTTGCCGGTAACCACCAAAGCTTGGTCAGGTCCGGCGGGTTTCATTGAAAAAGCGTATAATAACTTTTCTCCAGCGTCAAACTGGCGGAGTAACTTGGGAGATTGCATATCCGCGCTATATTCAAAAAGCTGGTATTGATTATTAAAGATCAGATGATGGTTGATGGAATATACCGTAATATTATCGCCGGTGGCTAACGAAGTCAAATTGGAACCATTTGGGGTAGTTATATATAAAGTCCGTTGCCCCTTCTTATTCTGTAAAAAAAGTAGATAATCATCCGCGTTCAAAGCCAAAACTCCACCAATTCCGGTTACTATACCAAGCGTAATCCCTAACCCAAGTATCAAAAACCTCTTTAGCCACATCATTCCACACCTCCAATATCAGCAAATTCTCGGCAAGTTTTCACCGCTGCCCATAGGTAAAATCCGTTCTCCGCCGATCTCATTACGAATACTTACAATTCCAATCGTCGAAAAATCTTGTCCGGCATGAACTTCCCCGATAATTGAGGCGTCTTTGCCTATGGGATTATCGTGTAACATACGGATTACCTCGCCGGCGATTTCTGGATTTACAATAACTACTGCTTTCCCTTCATTAGCCAAATACAGGGGATCGAGACCCAGTAAACTAGTAATTCCACGGACCTCGGGGTTGATCGGAATTTTTGACTCGTCAATTCGAATAGCTATCCTGGATTGTCCGGCGATTTCATTTAAACTGACGGCTAACCCGCCTCGGGTGGGATCACGAAGTACTCGGATCCGATCCCGGAATTTTTGCGTCAGTGGAATCAACAACCGGTTCAATGGGGCAACGTCGCTCATTAGATCGCTCATGAGCTCCATTTCGCCTGTGG
>JBJKPO010000285.1:0-13132 GCA_046706235.1 Bacillota bacterium
AATTTTACAATGTTCACATATCGGTTTAACTGAAGGTCTTACTTTCATTAGAATCCTCCTCCTGGTAATTTTGCCAAATTCCACATTTTTTATGAATTTATCTGAAAAGTTATCGAAATATCTCCGCCTACTCTAAAAGTCACAGTTACATCAATGGAATTTACCGTTACTTAAACCGGTAAATAATACGACCTCTTGTTAAATCGTAAGCTGAAAGCTCTACAGTAACTTTGTCTCCGGGTAAAATTTTGATGAAATTCATTCTCATTTTCCCGGAAATATGGGCTAAAACTCTATGTCCATTTTCCAACTCAACCCGAAACATTGCGTTGGGTAACGGTTCAATTACTGTTCCTTCAACTTCAATTACATCTTGTTTACCCATTTAAAACCGGTCCCCTTCCTCTAAATCTTTTTCCAATCCACGAATACCGGCTACAATTTCCGCGTCCTTCAATAAATCTCCCCTTAACATTGCTTCCTCAATTTCTTTGGCGACCAACATTATGACTTTTACATGTTTCAAGTTCTTTTTTTTCGGTTTGGAAAGTGGATGATTTTTACCATTAACTGCTCTAATAAATTTGTCTCCAACCATCTCCGCAATTAAATAATACTGGTTCCGGTCTCTGCCCCGGATCGAACGGACCAACTGCCCGTGGCGTAAACCATCAACAGTGGTGATCATCTTTTACTTAACCCCCGGTAATAATTCCGGCCTTAAGACAGTTAATATCTCAGGTTCACCGTCGGTAATTGCCACCGTGTGTTCGAAATGAGCCGAATATTTATGGTCAATGGTGTAAACTGTCCAATTATCTTTTGGATCTACTTCCACTTCGTAAGTTCCGGCATTAACCATCGGTTCGATGGCTAAAGTCATTCCCGCTTTTAACCGGGGATTAAAGTCATTCCCGACAAAGTTAGGGACTTGGGGTGCTTCATGCATCTGTCGACCGATTCCATGCCCGACAAAATCCCGGACTACTGAAAAACCATGATATTCGATAAAACGTTGAATTGCATCCGAGATATCATATAACCTGTTTCCCGGCCTTGCCTTGGCAATACCCTTATTCAAGGCTTGTTCCGTTACTTCCATCAATGTCCTAACTTCCGGTGAAATGCGGCCAACAGCGACAGTTATCGCTGAATCGCTATAGAAACCGTTATAGATAACTCCGAAATCCAACCCAACGATATCACCGCTTTTCAGGACACGATTCCCGGGTATTCCGTGAACAACTTCATCATTAACCGAAGTACAAATCGAGGCCGGAAACCCATTGTATCCTTTAAAAGCGGGTAATGCATTATATTTTTTAGTTAATATTTCAGCTTTTTTATCCAATTCCGCCAGAATTAAACCAGGCTGAATCATCTGCCGCAACTGGTTCAAAACTGCCGCCGCTATACTGCCGGCAACTCGCATAATAGCAATTTCGGATGCGGATTTGAGAACTATCATTAATGTTTTTCCTCAATCACTTTACTGATTTTATTAAAAAGAACATCTATCGGTATTTGACCATCAAAGGTATATAAAAGACCTTTGCCCTGATAATAATTAATTAATGGTTCAGTTTGGCTTCGATAAACTTGAAGCCTTTTATTAACAGTTTCGATAGTATCGTCATCGCGTTGGTAAACTTCTCCGCCGCAATGGTCGCATACTCCGGCGATTTTAGATGGTTTATTTTCGATATGATAAACAGCGGCGCAATTCCGGCAGACTCTGCGCCCCGTAAGCCGCTTGATTATAATTTGAGAATCAACTTCAATATTAAGCACCGCGGTAATATGCCGGCTGGTTTGGCTTAAATAGGCAGCCAAAGAATCCGCCTGCGGTATTGTCCGGGGAAAACCATCCAATAAAAATCCTTTTCGACAATCATCCTTTGCCAGGCGTTCCTTAACAATACCAATTACAACTTCGTCCGGTACTAATTGACCACTGTCCATATAACGTTTCGCTTCGATACCAAGCGGAGTTCCTTCCTTGATGGCGGCCCGAAAAATATCACCGGTTGAAATATGCGGAATACTATATCTTTCAATTATTAACTCTGCTTGAGTCCCTTTCCCGGCGCCTGGGGGTCCTAATAGGATTATATTCATAAACAGTCCTCCCTATTTATTTTAAGAACCCTTCATATTGTCTCATTAATAATTGAGCTTCAATTTGTTTCATAGTGTCGATTGCAACCCCAACTGCAATTAAGATACTGGTCCCGCCAATACTGACCTGCATTCCGCGAAACCAAGGAATGATAGCTAAAACATAAGGTAGTAAAGATACCACTGTTAAAAAAACCGCACCAGCTAATGTAATACGAGTGAGTACCCGGTCTAAATACTCAGCGGTTGGTTTTCCAGGCCTGATCCCGGGAATAAAACCTCCGTACTTTTTCATATTATCGGAAACTTCAACCGGATTAAAAGTTACCGCGGTATAAAAATAGGTAAATGCAAAAATAAAAATGGCATATAGACTTAAATATGCGCTTCGACCTGGTGAAAACCACATTAAAATTTTATAAATAATACTCTTCGCCGGAAAAAGAGGCGCTAAAGTAGGACCAAACATTAAAATCGACGACGCAAAAATGATCGGAATAACTCCGGCTTGATTAACCCGCATTGGTAAATAAGTTGAACCGCCTCCGTACATTTTACGGCCTACCACTCGTTTGGCGTACTGAACCGGAATCTTTCGTTCTCCTTCGGTTACAAATACAACTCCGGCTACAATCCCAACCGCCACTATCATAAACACGATTATACCGAAGAATGAAACTCCTACACCTTTTGTACCCAATGTCTGAAACATTCCAATGGCGCCTGGGATCAGCCGGGCAACGATACCGGCGAAAATTAATAGTGAAATCCCGTTACCAATACCTCTTTCGGAAATTATCTCGCCTAACCACATTAAAAATACCGAACCAGCGGTTAATGATAAAATAACCAAGACAAAATCCCAAGCGGTCGGGTTGTTCATTGCCCCCCGTAGTCCAAAAGCATAGGCTGCTCCTTGAATTACCGCTAGAATCACGGTCCCGTACCTTACATACTGGGAAACAATTCTCCGGCCTTCACCGCCTTCTTTTTGCAATTGTTGCAAGGCCGGGATAACCATCGTCAATAATTGAACAATAATTGATGAAGTAATATACGGGTTTACGCTCATGGCAAAAACGGACATAGTACGTAAAGCGCCGCCGGCCATCAAGTCCAACAACCCGAAAAGGTTTCCGCCACCGCCGAAAAGATTAGCCAGACGGCCCGGATCCCATGGACCGGGAGCCGGTATATGGGTCCCTAAACGAAAAATACCTAATAAAAACAAGGTCCACATAATTTTTTTACGTAAATCGGGAAGTTTAAAGGCCGTTTTAATGGCTTCAAGCATTTAAATCACCTCTACTTTGCCACCGGCTTTTTCAATCTTTATTTGCGCCGATTTGCTGAAACTATTTACCTTAACCGTCAATTTCTTTTTTAGATCACCGTTCCCCAATACTTTAACCCCATCGCCCAAAGATTTAATAATACCGGAATCCAGTAGTAACTGGGGCGTTACTTCGGTTCCTTTATCAAAACGATTCAATTTTTCCACTGCGACAATAGCGATTTCACGTTTGAAATAATTGATAAAACCGCGTTTGGGAAGTCGGCGTTGCAATGGTGTTTGACCACCTTCAAACGCCGGGCCTTTACCCCCGCCGGATCGAGCTTTTTGTCCTTTATGTCCTTTTGCGGCAGTTTTTCCTAAACCGGAACCGGTACCACGGCCAACCCGCTTCCGCTCTTTTTTAGCGCCGGGAGCCGGTCCGAGCTCAAATAATTTCATTACGGGACACCCCCTAAGCTTCTTTTACTTGAACCAGATGCGCAACCTTTTTGACCATCCCGCGAATTGCCGGATTATCGATTTTATCCACCGTCTGGTTTAATTTCTTTAATCCTAATGCTTTTATCGTAGCGCGTTGTGTCTTATTTCTGCCAATCGCACTTATTTTCCAGGTGATTGAAAGTATTTTAGCTTTCGAATCAGCTTTTTTAGCCTTTGGCATGTTCTTTCCTCCTAACCAAAAATATCATCAATGGTTTTTCCACGCAACTCCGCAACCAGCGCCGGCTTTTTCAAGCCTTTCAACCCGGTCATGGTGGCGTTTACCACATTTAAAGCATTGGATGAACCCAATGATTTAGTCAAAATATCACGAATACCCGCGCTTTCTAAAACGGCGCGCACCGGTCCGCCGGCGATAACTCCCGTTCCGGGAGAAGCCGGTTTCAGCAATACTTTCCCGGCGCCAAAACAACCTTCAATAATATGTGGAATCGTAGTCCCATTCATAGGGACCTCAATCAAGTTCTTTTTTGCATCTTCAACACCTTTACGGATTGCTTCGGGAACTTCAGCGGCTTTTCCCAGCCCGGTACCGACATGTCCGTTCCCATCCCCCACCACGACTAAAGCGCTGAAACTAAAACGACGTCCACCTTTTACAACTTTGGCGACCCGATTAATATGGACAACCTTTTCAACCAATTCCATCTCACTAGTATCAATTCGTTTCACTAAAAACCACCCCTTGCCGACCTAAAATTCTAAGCCGCTTTCTCTAGCGGCAATAGCTAAAGCTCTTACACGACCATGATAAATCTGCCCACCCCGATCAAAAACCACTTTACTGATACCTTTCTCAAGCGCTTTCTTGGCAATGACGGAACCGACTACTTTGGCAGCTTCAATGTTCCCGCCTTTATTTTTTAATTGTTGGCGGAGTTCCGGTTCTACTGTTGAAGCCGCAACAAGAGTTTTGCCGCTGGTATCATCAATAACCTGGGCATAAATATGATGTAAACTTCGATTTATACTCAACCTGGGACGTTCGGCCGTTCCGGATATTTTCTTACGAAGACGCGCATGCCTACGTAATGTTGCCTCACGCCGATCCGGTCTGTGAAACATAACCGGTCACTCCTTTCATTGCACTACACCAGTGCGTTAGCTTTTTTATTATTTCTTAGCCGCCTTACCTGCTTTACCCGCTTTACGCCGGATAACCTCTTTCTCATATTTAACGCCTTTCCCTTTATATGGTTCGGGTTCGCGCAGGGCACGGACTTGGGCCGCCATTTCACCGACGGCTTGTTTATCAATACCTTTGACAATTATTTTATTAGGCGCGGGAACATCAAACTCGATCCCTTTAAATGGTTTAATTTCAATCGGATGAGAATAACCAAGAGTCAATTGTAAATTTGAGCCTTGTTTAACCGCCTTGTAACCAACCCCGACAATATCCAAGGATTTTGAAAAACCTTTGGTCACCCCATCAACCATATTTGAAACTAGCGTCCGGGTCAATCCATGCAATGAGCGATGCCGTTTTTCATCAGAAGGCCGTTCTACTCTTAATTGAGAACTTTCCAAAACCAATTTCATTTCAGGATGTAAGTCTTGCATTAATTCACCTTTAGGTCCTTTTATTTTAACCGTATTACCTTGAATCTCAACTTGAACCCCCTGAGGTATTACGATAGGTTTACGCCCAATCCTTGACATTAAATACACCCCCAATCTTGTGAGTTAACAATTTACAGTTATCAATTTTTTGTTAATTTTTACCAGATATAACAAATTACCTCGCCGCCAATACCTGCTTTACGGGCTTTTCGGTCGGTCATAATTCCTTGAGAAGTAGATAAAACGGCTGTTCCTAATCCACCAAGCACTTTAGGAATCTCTTCCTTTTGAGCATAAATCCGCAAACCAGGTCTACTGATCCGTTTTAATCCGGATATTACATTTTCTTTGCCGTTATATTTAAGGTATACACGAATAATCCCCTGTTTGCCATCCTCAATAGTTTCGCAATCCTGAATATATCCTTCTTCTTTTAAAATTCTAGCTAATTCTTTTTTTATTTTCGATGAGGGAACCTCAACGATTTTATCTTTAACAATGGTTGCGTTTCGAATTCTGGTAAGCATATCGGCAATCGGATCTGTCATAACCATTTAAACAACCTCCTTCCATTCAAACGGAGACGTATTTTTAATACTCCATTTACCAACTGGACTTGGTAACACCTGGAAGTTCCCCCCGGTGAGCTAAAGTCCGAAAGCAGATACGGCATATCCCAAACTTACGCATATAAGCATGGGGACGACCGCAAAGATTGCATCGATTATGACGGCGCACCGTAAATTTTGGAGTCCGTTTCGACCTGACTATCATCGACGTTTTAGCCATATTTTACCCTCCTGTCGCACGAACGCATAGACGTTCGCGATTACGCCCTAAAAGGCATTCCCATTAATTTTAATAATTCAAAAGCTTCTTCATCAGTGTTGGCGGATGTAACTATGACTATATCCATTCCGCGAACTTTATCAATTTTATCATAATTAATTTCCGGAAAAATAAGCTGTTCACGAATTCCCAGAGTATAATTGCCTCTACCGTCAAAAGCTTTTGGAGACACTCCCCGGAAATCTCGAATCCGTGGTAAAGCTAAATTGAACAATTTATCCAGGAAATGATACATACGCTCGCCTCTAAGAGTAACTTTACAGCCGATCGCAACGCCGGCCCGAAGTTTAAAAGCGGAAATCGAACGCTTGGCGCGGGTGATAATTGGTTTTTGCCCCGAAATTGCCGTAAGATCGGTTAGAGCGGCATCAATAGCCTTGGCATCAGCGGTAGCTTCACCAACCCCCATATTAATAACCACCTTTTTGATATCGGGAATCTTCATTATATTTGAATATCCAAACCGGCTTTTTAAACCGGACATCACTTCATGCTTATATTTTTCTTTAAGCCGCGACAATGGTCGCACCTCCTTCCATTATCAATCCAAAGTTCTACCGCAATGCTGACAAATTCGGACTAAAGTGCCATCCACGGCCCGGTGTCTACGGAATCGGGTCGGTTGACTGCAACCTGAACATACCAACATTACTTTCGCGATGTTAATAGGTAAGGCTTTATCGATAACTCCGCCTTGCGGACTTGCTTTGGTAGGTTTGGCGTGTTTTTTAGCAAGATTTAAACCTTCAATAATAACAGCGCTTTCACTTGGTAAAACTCTTTGAACCTTTCCGCGACGGCCTCGATCCTTCCCGGAAATAATATAAACCTCATCACCTTTTTTTAACTTTGTTTTCGCGCTCATAGTATTTCCTCCTTTACGCGCGCCGTTTTTAAAGAACTTCCGGAGCCAACGATACAATCTTCATAAAGTTTCGATCACGCAATTCCCTGGCGACCGGTCCAAAAATACGAGTACCCCTCGGATTCATCTGATCATTAAGAATCACCGCGGCATTATCATCAAACCGGATATATGAGCCATCCGGGCGTTTAGTCTCTTTGGTTGTCCGGACTATAACAGCCTTAACCACATCGCCTTTTTTTACACTGCCTCCGGCAGCTCCCTTCCTGGCGGCTGAAGGCGGAAGCGCATCCTTTACGACCGCAATAATTAGATCTCCAACCCGAGCGTAACGTTTTTTGGAACCGCCTAATACTTTTATGCACATAACTTGTTTGGCGCCGGAATTATCAGCGACATTCAAATAGGTTTGTGCCTGGATCACGGTTGGTTCCTCCTTTCATCAACTGGCCATCTAAGCTTCATATCGTTTTCGCGAAGATGTTAATAAAATAATGATCTTTGGGAAACTTACTTCGCTTTTTCAACGATATTTATTACCCGCCATCTTTTATCCTTGCTGATTGGCCTTGTTTCCATTACTTTGACTTTATCGCCGGTGCGACATTCGTTTGTTTCATCATGGGCCTTAAGTTTACTTGTCAATTTAATAATTCTTCCGTAAAGTGGGTTCCTTACCAAGCGCTCTACGGCGACAACTACGGTTTTATCCATTTTATCGCTAATTACAAGCCCGATCCGAGTTTTTCGAAGTGAACGTTCAACCATTAATATGCCTCCTCACATTCACGTATCCGGGTGACGTTTTAAATAATATATTTCGAATACGCTAACCGGTTATATTACTCCAATCCCCAATTCGCGTTCCCGAATTACTGTTTTAATACGGGCGATACTTTTTCGAACATCTTTAATGCGCATTGAGTTATCCAATTGACCGGTGGCAATTTGAAAGCGAAGGTTAAATAATTCTTCCTTGAGGTTGCCTAATTTAACCTGCAATTCATCATTAGTCATATCTCTAACTTCTTTAGCTTTCATTTATTTCTCCACCCGCTTCCTCTCGTTTTATAAACTTACACTTGATTGGAAGTTTATGGGCAGCCAGAAGAATGGCCTCACGGGCCAATCCCTCTTCGACTCCGGTAACTTCAAAAATAATTCGACCGGGTTTAACTACCGCAACCCAATGTTCCGGTGATCCCTTTCCGCTTCCCATGCGGGTTTCAGCCGGCTTAGCCGTAATCGGTTTATCCGGGAATATTTTGACCCATACTTTACCACCCCGTTTAATATGACGGGTTAACGCAATACGGGATGCCTCAATTTGAATATTGGTGATCCAACCCGGTTCAACTGCTTGCAAACCATAATCTCCCAAAACAAGCGCCGAGCCTTTGATTGCTTTACCTTTCATTCGACCGCGCTGGACTTTTCGATGTTTAACACGTTTTGGAACTAACATTTTAAGCGCCTCCCTCAACTTTTACTGCCTTTTTTTTGGTTTGGAGGACTTCACCTTTATAAATCCATACTTTAACACCAATGTTACCATAAGTGGTATTAGCTTCGGCAAAACCATAATCGATATCTGCTCTCAAGGTGTGTAAAGGTACTTTACCTTCACTATAACCTTCGGTTCGCGCAATTTCAGCACCCATGAGACGGCCGCTACAAGCCACTTTAACTCCCAAAGCTCCGAATTTCATTGACCGGACAATTGCTTGTTTCATTGCCCGTCGGAATGAAGTACGCCGTTCCAATTGGAATGCGATATTTTCCGCCACCAGTTGAGCGTTCAACTCAGGCGACTTAACCTCCGCGATATTTAATTGGACCTGTTTCCCGGAAAATTTCTCGATTTCTTTTCGAATCACCTCTACTTCGGTTCCTTGCCTACCGATTACCATTCCCGGACGCGCAGTATGAATAGTAACTTTAACCCGGTTAGCCGCTCTCTCAATTTCGACTTTAGCAATACCCGAAGCAAAAAGACGTTTTTTAACATATTTCCTAATCTTTTGATCCTCCAGGATTAAACCGGCATACTCTTTTTTACGAGCAAACCAACGGCCCTCCCAATCCTTGATGATCCCGATCCGAAATCCAATCGGATGGACTTTCTGCCCCATAATTAGCCCTCCTTTTCCGCCACTACGATCGTAATATGACTGGTACGTTTGTGTATCATCGAAGCCCGGCCTTGAGCGCGCGGCATAAATCGCTTCATCGTAGGGCCTTGATCTACATACGCGTGGGAAACAATTAATCGTTCCCGGTTTAATTTGTTATTATTTTCGGCATTCGCAACCGCGGATTTTAAAACCTTACCAATTACTTCCGCAGCAAATCTCGGTGTAAATCGTAGAATAGTTTGGGCGTCATTTACCTGTTTCCCCCGGATTTGATCAATTATAATACGGGCTTTTCGAGGCGCAATCCGTACGAATTTTGCAACCGCTTTTGCTTCCAAAATAGTCACTCTCCTTGCCAAATATCGCTTTACCGGTTTGGATCGATTGCACTTAGATTGATTGCAATATCCTCACTCGCTTCAGTCGATAATATTCATATAAATTAGGCCTTCGCCGGTGCAGTAGTTTTTTCAGTATGAGAACCATGACCTCTAAAGGTACGAGTAGGAGCAAATTCTCCTAATTTATGCCCGACCATATCCTCTGTGATATAAATGGGAACATGCTTGCGGCCGTCGTGAATGGCCAATGTATGACCCACCATTTCCGGAAAAATGGTTGAACTTCTTGCCCACGTTTTGATAACTCGTTTTTCACCTTTGGCGTTCATTTCCTCAATCTTCTTAAGAAGGCTTGCTTGCACAAAAGGTCCTTTTTTTATGGAACGCGACATATTTACCCCTCCAACCTAAGACAATACTTGGTAACTTTCAAATCGCTTCAATATGATCAACTATTTTCAATAACTTAAACGACTACTTATATTTTTATGATCGCCGTTTGACGATTAACCGGTCAGAAGCTTTATGTTTCCGGGTACGATGTCCCAAAGCGGGTTTTCCCCATGGGGTAACCGGAGCACGCCCAATCGGAGAACGGCCTTCACCACCGCCATGAGGGTGATCAATCGGATTCATTACTACACCACGATTAGCGGGTTTTTTCCCAAGCCACCGTGAACGACCGGCTTTCCCAATCGAAATGTTTTCATATTCTTCATTACCTATCTGTCCGATGGTAGCCATACAATCAACCGGGACCAAACGCATCTCTCCGGATGGAAGTCTGATATTAGCATAATTACCTTCCTTGGCCATCAATTGGGCTCCGGCGCCCGCGGTTCGAACCAATTGGCCACCGCGATTTTTCTTCAACTCAATATTATGAATGATGGTACCAACCGGAATATTGGACAACGGCATGGCATTACCGGGTTTAATATCGGAATTAGGCCCGGAAACCACCGTATCTCCAACTTTTAAACCAATTGGCGCTATAATATAGCGTTTTTCACCATCCGCGTAGTTTAATAAGGCAATTAGCGCGGAACGGTTTGGATCGTATTCCAACGCTGCTACTTTCGCGGGGACATCATGTTTATCACGTTTAAAATCGATCACCCGGTACATCTGTTTGTGTCCGCCACCACGATGACGAACAGTTATCCGTCCGGATGCATTACGTCCACCCGTCTTTTTTAAAGGTTCTATTAAGGATTTTTCAGGCTGGGTTTTAGTAATCTCTTTAAAGTCGGAGACAGTCATAAATCTTCGACCCGGTGAGGTTGGCTGGTATTTTCGTACCGGCATTTTCCCTACCTCCTATCTGAATTTACTTAGACGCCTTCAAAGAATTCAATTCGACTTCCTTTTTCCAGGGTTACGACAGCTCGTTTCCAACTGGGACGCCGTCCCTCATGCCGACCCATTCTTTTAATTTTTCCCAGGAAATTTAAAGTATTGACTGAGCTCACCTTTACTTTGAAAATTTCCTCAATCGCTTGTTTAATTTGTGTTTTGTTAGCGTTTGGATCGACTATAAAACAATATTTATTTTGCTCCATAAGCCTGGTAGTTTTTTCAGTAATTATCGGGCGTTTAATCAAGGTTCTCGCTTCCATTACGCTAGAGCCTCCTCTACCTTGCCCACAGCATCTTTAGTAATCACAAGCTGATTATGGGACAAGATGTCATAAACATTCAAACCTTCAGTAATCATAGTTGTAACCCCGGGGATATTGTGAGCCGATTTAGAGAGATTAGTATCAACAATATCCATAACAATCAAAGCTTTATCCGCTTTTAGATTGTTAAGAATTTCAACCATTTCTTTGGTTTTGGGTTCCGCTAATTTTATTAGATCAACTACAATAAATTCCCCTGCTTTCACTTTAGCGGACAAAGCTGATTTTAAAGCTTGTCGCCGTGCTTTTTTGGGCAGGTTATAATCATAATCCCGTGGAGACGGTCCAAATATCACTCCACCGCCCTTCCAAACCGGAGAACGCCTGCTACCGTGTCTTGCCTGGCCTGTTCCTTTTTGGCGGTATGGTTTCCGTCCACCACCACGGACAAAAGAACGGCTTTTAGCGGCTGCAGTTCCCAACCTTAACGAAGCAAGCTGCATGGTAACCGCTTCATGCAATAGTGGCTTATTAACCTTGACGGCAAAAATTTGATCGTTTAGGGCGATTTCGCCTACCTTTGCGCCTTGCACATTATAAACAGGTACGGTCGGCATTTCATCCCCTCCTTTAATATCGAAAAATCACTGGTTATTTTTTGGCGTTTTTAACTGTTTCCTTCATAATTAAATATGAACCGTTTGCTCCCGGAACAGCGCCTTTTATTAATAAAACATTACGACTCAAATCAACTTTAACAATCTCCAAGCCCTGAATCGTGGTTTGGACGCCGCCTAATCTCCCCGGAAGTTTTCTTCCTTTAAATACCCGGGCCGGATCGGTTGCTCCCAAGGAACCGGTACGGCGATGGTACATTGAACCATGAGCCATTGGGGCCCGATTAAAGTTCCAACGTTTAATAACCCCGCTAAAACCTTTACCTTTGGATGTACCGGTTATATCGACATATTCACCTTCACTGAAAACATCAGCTTTAATCTCTTGACCCAAATCGTAATTTTCATCGTTATCCAGTTTTATTTCTTTTAAAAATTTGAAGCTTTTCCCGCTGCCTGACTTCTGGAAATGCCCTTTCATCGGCTTATTAACTAAACGTTCCTTTTGTTCGCCGAATCCCAACTGAATTGCATCATAACCATCAGTAGCTGTGGTCTTTTTCTGGACTACAATACAAGGACCGGCTTCGACAACAGTAACCGGAATCGCCTGGCCGCTCGAATTAAAAACTTGAGTCATCCCAATTTTCTTACCTAAAATACCTTTAGCCATTTCTTGCCTCACCTCCAAAACGGACCAATCCTAACTGCATTTCAAAATCATCCGCATTATTAATCTAAAACGTTAAAGTATAACCGCATTTTATAATTTAATCTCAATATCGACCCCAGCGGGAAGATCTAACCGCATCAAAGCATCCACTGTTTTTGAACTGGGATCTAAAATATCGATCAATCTTTTATGAGTTCTCATTTCAAATTGCTCGCGCGAATCTTTATCAATATGGACTGACTTTAGAATCGTATATACGTTCTTTTCAGTCGGAAGTGGAATTGGTCCGGATACATAAGCGCCGGTCCTTTTCGCCGTCTCGACAATCTTCTCCGCCGATTGATCAAGTAATTTGTGATCAAACGCCTTAAGACGGATTCTGATTTTCTGAGTGGCCATACATTTTCCCTCCTTCTATAAAGACAAGGCATGTTATATTAGCCATAGCCAAAGGATTGACAATAAACATGCCTAATCCATCACTTTGTCAATAAAGCTTAACTACTCGGTGATTAATCATTTCGTAGCACTATTTAACTACTCAATGATAT
>JBJKPO010000286.1:0-3668 GCA_046706235.1 Bacillota bacterium
AACCGACGGCGGATGCTCCGGTAACGATACCGTATTTGGGAAATAATATCGATATCTACTTATAAATCAAGCACGGATAGTTTGTTAATATAATATGAAGACCTTAAAAAATGGTTTCTGGATTTTCCAGAAACTTTTTAATTTATACGAGCGATTAATAAGGGCTGACCAAAGATGAAGGGCAGCGTGGTAGGGATTTGTCCAGGGTAGCGAAAAGTAGTGAGAAGGGTGATTTCATATATTGGATATGATTCTCGTTATTAGCAAATAGTTACGAAAGGAAAGCGTGCCCGGTAAAGCGAAAACCTATAAAGATTTAACCGATAGGGAAAAAATCGATTAAAGGAGTCCTAAAATGCCAAAGATAATTCAAATACTTGCTTTGTGTTTGATAATACTACTTTTACCGGCAACAGCAGTTTTTGGTAGCCCGGAAACCCTTCAGGCCGAAAATGGTTTGATTCAACCGCCAACCGGTTTGGAATTTAACTTTAGTGAAGATATTATTAAATCATACGGTTCTGCGACATTAGCGCCGGAAATAAAAGTCGGCGTAAGCTATGGCATGTTTCAGGCCATTACTGTTACCGGAGAAATAATGAGAAGTTGGGATGGAAGTTTAAGTGAAAAACTGGTTAAATTCTATTTCAGCCCGGTTCACAATCAACAAGGGTATACGGTTTATTTCGATTATGATTTGGATAAAGTCGCAATACCGGTATATGGTGTTTCTTTATGGTATAACTCACGCTTCCTGCTGGCCTTTATAAATCTGCAAAACCAGACCGGCGTTCAACCGGGAACAATGCCGGTTACGATTACTCCCGGCGTCAGCCTGCGTTTGGGTAAACTGGGAATCAGCGGGGAAACCGTGGTACTGCCGAATAATTGGAATCCGCAAGTTTTACGGGCCGGTATAACCTACCCGGTATTTCCTAAGATTTATGCGAAACTCTCGGTAAGTACCGGTTTAGCGGGTAAGTCGGACCAACTGTGTCAACTGGGTCTTTGCGCTAAAATTTAGTAATACTGTGAAATAAGCGCCTATTTTAATGCTTGGTTTAGCTTGGCAATTGCTTGGTTCGTTAGTTCAAGATTTTTCGGGGAGATCGGAGAGGCAATCGCGATTTTTAGATATTTCAGATACTGGGAAGCGAGTTCGGAAAGGCTATCCGGGGTTACCTGATCGAATAATTTCAAGTATTCTCCGGAATCATTAAGCCAGGTTAAGTCAAATAATTTTTGATAAAGCAGGGCGTCGACCATATAAATAACTGAATTATATTGGAGTTCGACACGATTTTTTTCCTGCTTCTTAATGCTTGACAATAGTTCGGATGATATTTGACCGGCGGTAAGTCCGGTTAATACTTCAATAATTTTGGTAATAGTTATATCGGCATCGGTGGGAAGCGTTGCCAGGGATATAATAAATGAAGGAACGTCCGGCTCTTGTAAATATGAATAGTTTACCTGTACATCATAGCACAGGCCCATTTCTTCACGTAATTTATCGTATAATTCTTTTTGTAAATAACGCTGCATGACGATCATTGTAAACAATTTATTATCCCGGATGGGCGGTCCCGGTAGTCCAACATAGATTGTACTGATATTATCCTGAATCCGAACGCAATTAATAACCGGTTTTGGAACACAACCACCAGGGGGCGTTTTGGGGAAACTTATTGTTTCTTTCATTTCTCGCCCGCTTGGTTTCAATAAAAAATGAGACGGCATGGCCAGAGAACTTGCAATCATCAAATTATTGGGGCGATAAATCTTTCGGAACCAACTGTTAACCGCATCAATATTTAAATCCGGATAATTATCTTTAAAAACCGCCAAATATGGATGAGTATTTCCGTAAAGCAATCGGTATAAATTGATTTCGGCGATCAAACCGGGAATCCGGGGCTGATTTTGATAATCTTGAATTGATTCATTACATTCATCGTATAACAATAAGGCGTCGGTACGGAGTGTTGAATCCAGTTCACCGCAAAAAGTCTTGAAATCTTTAGTCGAAACTATGAAGTTAAACTTTGAGAAATTAGCGTAAGTATGGTAACGGATATCCAAAGCGGAACTATTAAAAAAAATTCCGGCTAATAAATGATTGGTTAACTCGGTTAAGCCGAATTGACCATCCGGGTCATTGGCGTATCCGGTTTTAACGATTAAACTGACCAGACAGAGAGTCCGGGCGGTTTCTTTAGGAATTTCCGCCTTGATAACGATTAATCCGTCAGTACGGGATTCGTTTTCAGGGGTAGCAGCCATTAAACCGGAAGGACAAAATGATAAGCAAAGTACTAATAACCATCCGATTAAAAATATGAAAGTATTCTTTTTCATAAACTTCATATAATCTCCATTCTTACCGGCTTTATAAAGCCTTGATCACGATTTTCTGATAATACTTGTTTACTAAGTATTTTTGAACAAATTTCTTAAAGTTCCTGGTCGATAAATGTTTAATCGCTTGTAAATCCTCGGAGGTAATTTCGGCCGGATCGAACCGGACCAGGGAAATGTATTCATTAAGCATTGCCGGATCTAATTTAAGCGATTTCAATAATTTTGACTGCGATTTGGAAAATCCGGCTAAAAATTTTTCGAATTTCTTAGCTTGAAGATATTTAAAGTATCTTGCTAAATTTTTTTGATGCCATTCGCTAATTTCCAAAGAATATGGATTAACCGGATCACGGTAAATAAAAGTTAGGAAATAATGTCCGGCAAGATTGAATAATGCAATCCGGTAATCAACGGGACGATTGGTTAGATGATCGTATTGATGCGATTCATATTCTAAAATATATGGCAGTACTTTGGCAACCAATATTTCATCCGGTTTTAAGTTTTTAAGTTCAAACCCGAATAATATCTGATACTTTTCACCCATTAAATAATCCTGGAGAACGATGTTGCCGGCCGGAGCTTGAAATAACCAATCGGCGGGCGTAAATGCCGGAGCAGGCTCGCATGAGAGGCCTTGCAGTAATTCAAATAGCTCAGTGGGTTTAAAGGAACCGGTAATAATGACGGTCATCAAGTCGGGCCGGTAGAACTGCCGGTGGTATTCTTGCAAATCATCCCTGGCGATGTTATTTACCGAATCATCGAACTGATGTTGAGTTAATTCATTAAGATAAAGAAAAAACGTATTACCGGGGATATCGCGAAGCGCCTTCTCAACCGAAATGATCTTTTTTTCCAAAACAATATGCTGTTCCGCCAATTTCGGTTGTAAAATGTAATCCAGATAGATCGAAATAGCCGCGATTAAGTTTGCCGGAGATACTTCCATATAAAACTCGGTATGATCAAGATATACGTAACCATTAGTGTAACCGCCCTGTTCGTCAACTAATTTAGATAACTCTTGTGGCGGAGTTTGCTCCGAACCCCGAAAAATCAGATGTTCAAGTAAATGGGAAATTCCGCGTAACCGGCGCGGTTCGTAGATTAATCCGGTTGGTAATACAATTCGTACACAAGTTTTATTTACATGTGATTGTACCTGATAAATCACCTTAATCCCATTGGATAATGTTTTAGTTTGAAAATCCGAAGCAGCCGCCAGGGTTATTGGAATAAAAAACAGCACCGGTAAGATACATTTGATAAGAAATTTCGGCCAAATTTGCATCGGGTTCATCCTT
>JBJKPO010000287.1:0-5070 GCA_046706235.1 Bacillota bacterium
TAAACTCCCAGACGAAGTTGTTTCGGCCTCAGAAAAAAAACCATCATACTTCCCCACTCCCTTATCTCTTAAGTTTTATTCAGGGCCGGGAGGAAGTATTACTTCGAATCGGGTACTTCGGTTTTAAAACGCGATATTTCAAGTATACTCAAGTATACCTAACGATCATGCGCCCCGTTAAAAAATAATATTAATCATTTTCAGTGTTTCCATTAATTAAATATTTAGCGGCCACAGTTTCAATCGAACAAGAGGTAAATAACCCCCGTTCCAACAATTGTAAAGCCTCTAAATCGGACTCCCATACAATATCTCCGGGGGCAAGCAACAACAGGCTTCCCGGTTCATAAGAAGTAAAAAGCCGGTTATTTTTTAAATAATAATGTTCCCGGCAGATGGCGACCGGATATAATCGCATCATCGGAGGAATGTCAACCGGCCGGAACCAGAGTTTAATTTCCCGTTCGGCGTCGCTTGGGTTGGCCGACGCATGAATCAGGTTGTCCATCCGCTCTCCAATATTCCCTTCCTTGTCCTTAATCGGCACAATGGTTCCCAGCGCGCGAATGCATCCTGGTTTCTTTTCCCGGGCCTCATGCGGGTTGGTGGGTCCGGCAATATCTCTTATTTTTTGAATAGAACCTATCCCTTGATAAACAAGGGCGATCACCCGGCGCTTGCCCGGATCATCCGGATAATGAACGTTTCCTCGTATGTAATCGATTAGCGACAAATAAAATACCTTGCCGCGGTGTTCAGCGTAGTGTTCCTCCGCCAGCATTTTACTGACGTTAACAATCTTGGCCCCCGCGAAACGAAGCCCGGTGTGAAATTCGGCGAGTTGTGAAAGTACATAACCGGTAAGTGAATTCTTTAACGCATCGGGTTTAATAAGCACAAGTGTTTGTTCAAGTTCTGCCGGATTCATGAAAAAAGTCCCCTTTTTAAATTATAATTATACTCTTTAAAAATTATTCTCAAGCGATTGCGATTCTTTTATACCATTATTCCCCTGCAATGTCAATTACATTCTTATTCTCCCGCTTCTCCCAACATTTTAACAATCAAATCCCCGGCCCGCTCCATTACCCCGAGTGGTCCGATCAATTCCTTGATCCTGGTAAGCTCCCGCCGGATCCCGGCGTTAAATTGATTATCGGTTAAAATTTGCCGCAACGCCTCGTAAATATTAACGGAATTTAACTCATTCATAATGAATTCAGGCACTACTTTCCGATCCAGGATTAAATTAGGAAGGCCGATAATCGCCGGTTTTCCTTTGTGTTCGGGAGATTCCATCCGTTTATATAAAAAATAAGATAACCTGGAAATTTTATAGATAATTACCATCGGTGTGTTTAATATCGCCGCTTCCAGGGTGGCGGTTCCCGATGAAATTATCGCTCCGTCAACGGCCGCCAGTAAATCGTAAACGCCGGTCCGGGTAATCTCCACCGGGAGTCCAAATCTTCCGATTATTGAATCCAACCAGTTTTGATCAACGGATGCCGCGGCCGGCAATACCCATTTAATCGCCATTTCCCGGTTTAGACGCCCGGCCGCGGCCAGCATCGGCGGTAATAACCGCTTAATCTCCTGCCGCCGGCTTCCCGGCATAAGCGCCACCAGCTTTTGGTCCGGTTTTACTCCCATTCGGGACCGGTATTCATCCGGTTTTAACCGGCAATGAACCCGGTCGAGCAACGGATGCCCGATATAAGTAACCTTGGTCCCGAATTTCCGGTAGAAATCGGCCTCAAACGGCAACACCGCCAATAAAAGACTTACTCTTGCCGCTAGCTTGATCGCCCGGTCCTGTCCGTACGCCCAGGCGGATGGCGAAAACATACAAATCACCGGTATGCCTTGCTGTTTAGCCGCTTTTGCCAAAGGAAGGTTAAATCCGCCCGAGTCAAGCCAGATAACCAGATCGGGACGACGCCGTTTCCATTCGGCAACTATTCGTTCGAGTATTTGTTTCATCAGCCGCAAATTTTTTATGGCCTCGATAAAACCGATGGTACTTCGCGACAACGGATCGAATAGTACCTCCATCCCGGCTCCGGCCATCCGGGGGCCGCCGACTCCCCAAAAAGTGGCTTCGGGAAGCCGCCGTTGGATTGATTTAATTAAGGTTTCCCCATGAATGTCTCCCGAGAACTCACAGGTTGATAAAAAAATAAGCGGTGGTTTCATTTGACGATTCCCCTGATTTTTGAATGAATACTAGCGGCTTATCATTTTTTTTATGAATATTCGTGATCTAATCATCTTTTACCTTTTAATTTGGTAATTTAATTCACGCAGCGAAATAAATAAATTACCTTGAGATAAACGGATTTGAGTGATCCTTAGCGGCAGGCCTTCCATAATTGCAAATTCCAGCGGTAATTGGTTACTAATTAAGTTAAGTAGTCCATAAGATACCGGATGACCGGCAATCGAAAGTTTTAAAGGGTAAAACCGAATCATTTTGGCGGAATTGCTCGTCAATCTCCCTTCAAGTTCGACCGGTACGTTTTTTCCCAAAAAAAAGACTCGTCCCGTCAGTATTATTTTATTAGTTAAAATCCAGACCCTCAGCCCATATCCGGGACGTTCGAAATTAAGATAATCTTGAAGATCTTTTGCCGCGATAACGGCTTTAATCCTGGTCTTGCGGACGCTGAAAATTTGGAATAATCCTTTTTTCAACAATACCGGCAGATTAAAGGAAAACCCCCGATTATCCAATTGAAATCGCGAATATTTAAGATTATTAAGTTTACAATTTCGAGCGTTAATCTTTATCCATTTCACGCTGCCCCGGAATATATCTTTAATACCGAGCCAACTGATTGAAATATCGACTTGAATATTAGGATCTTCGCCTTTATGCAAACCCGCTGATAAAGCGGAGCGGATCCAAAAATTCACTCCGGTTTCTAACGGAAGTATTATATATATAAGCGCAATTATACTAATCCCCGCCCATCTGAGGTTGCTGGTCTTTAAAATGATGTTAAAGTCAATCATTGCTTCTCCGTGCTCTTGATAGGGATAGTATTTTTAAAAAACAAGTTACTATTCAAGTAGTCAAAATGTTTAAATCGATCCTAACGAGGATAAAATAACCAATAGCTCGTCTGTGGAGGTATTTGTTTTGATCCAGTTTCAAAATCCACTGGGTTTTCATGACAATGAAGACAAGGAACTTTTCCAAACTCCTTATCCCCCGGCGCCTGATTTTACAACTCAAGATCCTTGGCGTATCCTGCGAATTCAAGGGGAAATTGTGGAGGGATTCGACGCGCTGTCGAAAATAGGTCCGGCGGTTTCAATCTTTGGGTCGGCCCGGTTTCAACCGGATAATCCTCATTATCAAGCCACGGTGGAAATCGCCAGACAGCTTGCCAATGCGGGAATGGCTGTCATTTCGGGCGGTGGTCCCGGAATTATGGAAGCAGCCAACCAGGGGGCTTTTTCAGTCCAGGGAACTTCAGTTGGCTGCCGGATTCAATTGCCCCGTGAACCGTACGCCAATCCTTACCAGACAATCGCCTTGAAGTTCCGCTATTTCTTTGTGCGAAAATTAATGTTTATCAAATATTCGGTTGCCTTTATCATTATGCCGGGTGGATTTGGGACCCTGGACGAGTTTTTTGAAGCTTTAACCCTGGTTCAAACCGATAAAATAGATCATTTTCCGATTGTACTATATGGTTCCTCCTACTGGAACGGCTTGCGGGAGTGGATGAAAGAACAGTTATATCCGGCGGGAACTATCGATAAAGGCGATTTAGACCTGTTTGTTTTAGCGGATACCCCGGCTGAAGCGGCCCAAATCGTAATCGACAGCAGCCGGGAACATGGTTTTTTAAAACAAACCGCGTCATTCTTTTTTGACTCTTAACTCTGAACTACAGGCAAAAATGAAAAAAGATAAAACTAACATACAATTACCTTGGCGCCGTGAATTTTTCCCTCCCTTAGACTCATGACGGCTTCATTGGCTTCACAGCTATGATTGCCAATTTGTTTTAAACATTCCAATTAAAATCCCACTCCCCAACCCAAGTAGTCCAATACCCGTCAGATCAAACCACCATGGCTGAAATACGGCAGTTGTATAAGTTCCGGTATAACCCGGTATATTTAATCCCAGTAATAACGCTATAAAGGATAACGAATAAAAGAAAATGCTCCCCAATAATGACGGAATCAAAGAACGTGTTTTATAGAACCACCATCCGGAGACAACTCCCCAGGCAATTCCGCTCCAGAACTGCCAGAAATTTAAATATGATATGACAAATAATAAAGTGGAAACGGCAATTGCCCGGTGGGGCGGGTAATGTTTTATAAAACCGCGTAAGATAACTCCGCGATAAACCATTTCATGAACCACCGGAGTAATCAATACCGTCATCAATATCATTCCCCAGGGGTTGGATTTTTCAAGCCGCGCCATCGCCTCGAGAGCTTTAAGCCAATCGGCGTTTAATGGTATCAAGGTCCATAAAATATTATTTAATTCCGATAAAATAATATTCAACCCAATAACAATCGCAATCATTGGTAAAATATACTTAAGCTCGAGTTGTTTTAACGAAAACAACCCGCGATAATCAATCCGGTAACGGCGATTAACCCAGAACAACAATAAGAAAAATCCGGCAATAGTACTAAATATCTCCGTCAACAGGCTGTTTCCCTTAAATCCCAACGCTTGAAACAGTGATACCAGAAATAATTCCGGGACCAAGGTAAAGACAAACAGGAAAAGCAACAACAATAGTATTGCCTGAAGTATTTTAGGGTAATATTCGGGTTTCTCCATTAATAGCGCTCCTTGAAATCGTGTTTGGTTTCCGAAGTTAATTTCAACATTATCACTATCGGTAAAAATTGCGCCGATATTTAATAAAAGAAATATATATAACCCGGAATGAATATTCCATCCGGGTTAACTTGTTAATATTTTCGTATATTTCGTGGTTAAAATGTTATTTTATATCCCCGTGATAATTTTGCAGTGACTTTACTTCCGCCGGCTGCTTCCGGTAAGCGGCGATTCCCTTGGCGGAAGCC
>JBJKPO010000288.1:0-3808 GCA_046706235.1 Bacillota bacterium
TGGGCGACCCTTCCGTCTGGGACCTTAATTTTTATAAACCGGCCACTTGTTCGCAGGAAGGATTTCGGTACTTAACGACTTCAAATTTAAGAAACACGGTGCGGATCGGCGGTCATCTTTTTTTAAAATGAAATAACCTCCTGATTAACGGTACCCGGAGTTTGATCGCCCCCTCGGGGCAAACTTCCTGGCAGCAGTAACAACGAATGCACCGGTCATATTGGTATGACGGCGCCTTATTTTTGTCGCCATCATGCCAATCAACCACTTTGGGTTTGACCGGACACATTTTTATACAAATACCGCACTTTACACATTTAGTTTCCATGATCCAAGGTTTGGGGACCAGGATATTATTGATAAACCGTAATACGCCTCCACCGCCTTTAAACGGACGAATCGGCCCCCGGTTCACATTGAAGTCCGTAGCCGTAAAACCGTCGATCGGATCTCCCACCCGTTCAATCTCATCTTCCCGGTAGGTCCCCAACCCCGCTTCCTGGCCAATTGTAATGGTATGGGATAACTCGGGATCCACGTTAATAATCCGGCATACCGTCGCGTCTAATGCCACCGGATCGGTTGAAAATAAAAGCACGTTTAATTTTTTAGGATCGCCCCCCATGGGACCGTTGCCTTCCATCCCGATAATTCCATCCATGATAAACAATCTCGGTTTGACAAAGAAGTTGACATCCACCAGCATTCTCGCGAAATCAGCCGGATTGGGAAGCTTTACGTGAAATTCTCCTTTGCGCAGGCCGGGAATACAACCCAGTTGATTCTTTACCGCGCCGCTCAGCTTTAAAAAGCCGTGGGTTTTTAGTTTGGATAGACTGATTAAACCGTCGCATTCCAAAACCCCATTGGCGATAGTTAGTTTTTTATTCTGTATTGCCTGGTTGCACTTGATTTCTTTCCCGTTACGAAAATCCGCCAAAGACATTCCCAATTGCGAAGCCGGCTCCGCGAAACCGGTTTTTTGAGCGGCGATTTCCGGGGTATGATGCGCCGGGGAATCTCCATAGGCAAGCTTGGCGCCGGTGCTTTGCAACACTTCTCCCACCGCTTTAAAAATCATCGGATGGGTCGTGGCGCATTTTTCCGGCGGGGCAGCCACAATCCAATTGGGTTTTAGCAGAATCAGTTCGCCGGGTTTGGCAAAAGCGGAAGCTCCCCCAAGTAAATCAATCCCTTTTTTGACCGCGGCTTTAACTTCAGGATAGTCATAACTCTCGCAACGTACTGCGGCAACTTTTACCATATTACCTCCTCAAATATAAAAGAATATAATCTTAATCCCGGGACCGTATAAATAATGTTTTTTTAGGCAATATTGTTGATTGAGGTGATATTGATGAGCATCAACCAACTAAAAACTTTACGACGGGAATTGGATAATCTAAATATTACCACTGAGGATACGTGGGAATCAGGCGATCCTCTATCCGATATTTTGCGAAATGTGATGACCGGTGATTTTTATGCTCGAATCAAAAAACCGGGCCTTAAAAATAATGGTGGCTAATCCACATCGAGATTTAACTGCGCGCCGGCGGCCTCCTGATCGCTCATGATGTCCACTTTCGCTTCTTTGAGCTTTTGATCAAGCTCTTGGGCCGGCGAGGTCTCCTGGGCAAATTTTTCCTCCATCCGGTCATAAAGAGCCCCAATAAGTGATTCACCTTTATTTTGTTTTATCACATTTGCGGCTAATACCCGGGCGCGCAACGAATGATAGATGGCTTCGGTATAAACCCCGCCACCGTATAATTTCCGCGCATACACTTGATGGGCGATCGCCAATCCCAATCTTTGATATTTTTGACCTTGCGCGGCAAATCGTTGCGCGGTTAAAACAATTGCAGCGCTCCGGCCGATCACATGCCGCGCTTCGGCCTTGACGGCTTTTGTCCCGGCTCCGCGCACAGCCGGCAACAGCATACTGAAAACCAATATTATTACGATTCCAAGGATTACCCTTTTCATTATCGTATGCCTCCTATTTTGGAAGTTTACTACCAAGCCCCTATATTTATCTAAAAATAGCATACCATTTTCGGCTGAAATAAAAATGAAATTTTATTAAGTTTTATGAAAATCGAACCGCCGGAAGCGAGAATGAAATTCCTAATCCGCCGGTTTCCAACAGATAAGCCCGGATGGCGCCGCCGTGATTTTCAATGATATTCTTGCAAATGGCCAACCCGAGTCCGCTGCCGCCTTTTTCCCGGGAACGGGACTTATCGATCCGGTAAAACTTAGTAAAAATTATTTCCAATTCATCCGGCGGGACTCCCGGACCGTCATCCTCCACCGAAAAAGTAGCCATGTTTTGGGCAACCGAACATTGAAATGAAATTTTATGGAGTGTATCGGCATGTTGCAGCGAATTACCGACTAAATTGGCAAATACCCGTCTAAGCCTTTGAATATCGATATTCAGGTAATATTCTTCACCGCCGGTCCGGGACTCTTTCGCGTAATAGGTCCAATCAAAACGAATCTTCCTGCTGGTAAGCTCCGCTGTATATTCGGCGCAGACCGCTTCGAAGAACTCCTTGAGATTAACGGTGCCCTTGCCGCCGGCGGCGTTATTTTCACAGTTACTGGTCACATAATCGTTAAACTCGGCAACCAGTTCATTAATATCTTTCGCTTTTTGATCAATAATCCGATAATATTCAAACTGTTTTTCCCTGGTCAAATCCTGACGCAATAACCGTTCGATAAACCCGGCAATGGAGGTTAACGGAGTTTTTAAATCATGGGAGATCGAAGCGATCATTTCCGTCTGTTCGCGATATGAAGCGGTAAGCCGTTGTTGCATTTCTTCAAACTTACGGGTTAACTCCCCGAGTTCATCATTGCGTTTCCGGGTCACCAGCGGCATCATAAGACAGGTATTCCGATATTCAACGGTTTCCAGCCCCCGATTCAATATGGTCAAGGGCCTGACCATCGAAAAATGCAGGTAAAGTATTAATAAAACGATAAATAACGTAACTAAAAGAAAGGCCGCGTCCCGGATCCGCTTGATGGAATTTAACTCGCCCAGATTTTTAATGGAAAACGGGTAAAGCAATTCAATCACGTAAATAACTTTCCGGCCAACCACCGTAAAACTCTTCAACTCGATATTTAATCCGTAACCCTTGCGATGGTCCGCCCCCGTCAGCTTGTTTCCGTCGACGTCATACAATGTGATCCTCATATTTTCCCGGGCGGTAACTTCATTCAGATAGGCGGCAATTTCAGCCCGATCAGGGTATAATGTATTGATTTCAACGGAAATTTCCTCACTGATCCGGTACAAATGATCTTTGAAAACATCGAAATCCTTCCCCAGGTTCTCCATTAAAAAAAACCGGAAATACAGGCCTAATAGAAGGATGCATAAAAAAAAACCACTAGGGTGATAAACGGCAGCTTATATTTAAGGCTGATTTTCATTGGCTTCCACGACTCCTCCGGTAAATTTGTAACCCGCGCCCCAGATAGTTTTAATGTAGCGGCTCTCCGGATCTAATTTGCCGCGTAAGTTTTTAATATGGACCGTTACCGTATTCAAATCGAAATAGTCGCTTCCGGTACCCCAGATGGCATCGTATATTTGTTCCCGGCTCAACACCAGATTTTGGTTTTCAATCAAATATAATAAAATTTGAAATTCCTTGGTGGATAGATTGATTTTTTGCCCGTTTTTAAAGACTTCAAAAGTACCTTTATGAACCACCATATCCTCAAAATGAATTGTGTTCTCTCCGGTCTTTACCATTGGAGCATTGCGCTTTTCACGGCGCAAATG
>JBJKPO010000289.1:0-2276 GCA_046706235.1 Bacillota bacterium
CAATATGCGATTAACTCGTGCTCCGAAGTTTCTTCTTCTTTTAAATAACCGGGGGTTTGCTGCAGCAAATAATCGATAATATCTCCTTCCATGCCTACTTGTTCCAAATATTGCCGCAATAGTTCCCCGGACCCTTGTTTTTCAACCGGGGTTTCAACAACAGTGGCGGTAGTTGAAGGTTTAGACGCAACCTGCTTGATTAATTCTTTTACCTCGGCAATTTCCTCATGAAGAGACTTTAAACCCGGTTCCGTAACAGGGCCCGCCTCTTTCACGCTTTGTACTTGCATTTGCGGGGTATATAATGGTTCGATATTTGGGACCGAAGCTAGATTTCGCTCGATAACCGGGTTTGGTTCCACCGGAGTACCGGCAGGAATTGTTTGCAATACTGGAGTTGAATTTATAACCGTGGGGGCCGGAACGGGAGAAACAGTCCGTACCGTGGAGGAGTTCTGCGGAGAAACTAATCCCCCCGGAGTTTGAGAAGTATTCGACAGTGCAACGGCTTCGGTTTTTTCCTCGCTTTTTTTACCGGAAAAACCTTCTTGAATGTTTTCATCCACTGCGGCGATTACTTCAAAACGGCGTTTAGCGAAAAATCCAAAAAAGCCGCCTTCTTTAAAAGGTTTGGTATGTAAAATAATCGCGTTCCGCCCCAGATCGTTTTTCACCCTGGTAATCGCTTCCTGAATTGAATCAGCCACGTAACGTTTTACTTTCATTGTTCCACACCCACCACCCCTACCGAATGAACTTCCACTTCGGGTATAATTTCATTAAACGAGATGATCATCAATTTGGAAGAAAGCCTTTCGGTTATTTTCCTAAAGGTAAGACGAATCGTCGGAGAACAAAGCACTAACGGTTGATAACCATTCCCGGTCATTTCCCGGATCAATTCTTTTAATTTTTCATAAATCCTTTGTATTAAACGCGGATCAATAGTAAATCCGGCCGTTTCCCGCGACTCCTTTTGTACTTTTACGAGCAGTTGTTCCAGATTCGGATCTAAAGTAATCACCCTGATAATTCCATCGTCAGACTGCGCCATTTTAGTGATTTGCCGGACTAACGATTGCCGTACGTATTCGGTTAGCGTTTCGATATCCTTGGTAAGTGGGGCATAATCGGCGAGCGACTCCAAAATTGTAACCAAATTCCGGATCGGGATGCCTTCTTTTAACAAATTAACCAATACTTTCTGAATTTCACCAATCGACATCAGCGAAGGTATCAATTCGCCAACAACCACGTTATAATCCTGCTTAATATTATCAATTAATGCCTGGACATCCTGACGGCCTAACAGTTCGTAAGCATGAGCCTTAATAACTTCGGTCAAGTGGGTGGCCAGTACCGAGGGCGGATCAACCACCGTATAACCAGCTATCTCGGCCGTATCTTTCTGGTTTTCCGGGATCCAAAGGGCCGGAAGCCCAAAAGCGGGTTCGGTAGTAGGAATACCTTCAATCGGTTCGGTAACGATACCTGGATCCATTGCTAAAAAATAATTCGGCATAATCTCGCCCCGCGCCACATCGACCCCTTTTATCTTAATCACATAGGTTGTCGGTCCGAGCTGCATATTATCGCGAATTCGGATCGGCGGCAGCACCATCCCCAATTCCAGCGCTGTCTGGCGTCGGATCATGGTTACCCGTTCAAATAAATCGCCGCCCTGATTTGGATCAACCAGTGGAATAATCCGGTATCCAATCTCCAGTTCCATCGGGTCAATCTGTAGTAATGAACTAACATTTTCCGGTTTTTTAAGATCCTCGGCCGCGGCTTCCGTCTCAGGCCCGGTTTCCTTGGCCGGAATACTTCCGATACGGCGCAGGGTAAACGCCAGTAATGCAATTAAAGCGGCGATCCCTAAAAACGATACCTTGGGCATACCCGGTAATATTCCGAAACAAGCGATTACTCCGGCTACTATAAAAAAGATTCGCGGGTATGCAAGCAATTGTTTGGTCAGGTCCAAACCCAGATTATCCTCCGAGGCCGATCTGGTAACTAAAATACCGGTGGCGGTTGAGAGCAACAAGGCCGGTATCAAGGTAACCAGGCCATCACCAATGGTTAAGAGCGAATAAGTCTGTATAGCCTGATCAAACGGCATGCCTTTAACAGCCATCCCAATCACAAAACCGCCGACTAAATTTATAATGATGATTAGTATACCGGCAATCGCGTCGCCTTTGACAAATTTACTGGCGCCGTCCATTGCGCCATAAAAATCGGCTTCCCGTTCGATCTCCCGCCTGCGTACT
>JBJKPO010000290.1:0-4799 GCA_046706235.1 Bacillota bacterium
TGTTATTAACCGAATACGGAATCGCATTTTCTTTCCATTGTACCTGTATTCTGCCGCTGGTTCCAAGACTATCGACAAATTTCAAACCGGGAAATTCCGAATGGCACTTATAATAAATACTATCGGAAATAAACCGGCTGGAGTCGTATACCGTAATTTGCGATTGGCTTATGCCCGCTTTAGTTACCAGTTGACGTATCACCGCTAAAATTAAATGGGGCGAGGTGTTCAATTCATTGGTATCTTCATGACCGGCCGTATTATTCAAGTTTACTTTGATCGCAATCTTTTCCCGCTCCTGATACCCTTTATTTCCTTTACCGTTCTTTTGATTGAAATATTTGAAAATAGCGTCCCAGGCTTCTTGATCACCGGTAATACCGGCCAGCCGTTGCACTGATTTTGATACCATATTATCGATGGCGATCTGGTTATTATGGATATCATCCCACCAGTATCCGGAAAAATCATATGAAACGGCACCCGGATCGCGTACCCAGACGACCCGGCCGGGATGGATACCCCTGGCTTTTCCGATCGGCGTATTTGGACCATCCGTCAATTTGTAATCAGTCAATACTTTTACCCTCCTTAGATATATTATCCATATGAAAACAGAAGCTTCATGAAAAACCTCACAATCACTTTACAACGATTTTATCATAACTTATTATTTACCGAAATGATTTTTTATATATTTAACATTACATCAAACAAGAGTTATTGCTGGATTTATTTGGTAATAAGATAAGATTAACTAAAACTGAGCTTTTATCATATAATACTTTTATAATTCGCAAGCAAATCGGAGGTTGATTGGTTTGAGTTTCGGCAACCCGGTAATTTTCCCTTTTCCGGCGGTGCAATATATTCCGTTATCGATAATTAACTTAATGGAAGGAACAATTATAGACGGTTCCAAGCATGCTCTGGTGGAAATATTGGCAGGTCCCGACTTGGTTTCCTGGCGCACGATCCTGAAAAATAATTATGGAATAAATCTTCCCACTGCTTTTCCTCCTAACACCATACCAATATTGGCTGTTAATTTACTGATAACCGACATCAAATACCGCGGATTTTTCGTAACGATGATTGGTTCACAAAATCAAGGACATTACCAACTGTTTACCATACCTTCGGATCGTTTTTATAAATCAAAACTATTTTTCACGGTCTTTAATTCCGCGACTAAAAAACTAGCCCAATATTCCTTATTTCTACCGCCGCAATTACCGCTAAAATGCGAATTCAATTAAGATCTTACGAGCATATAATACTTTGATAGGCTTCAAGAGTCGCAAATGCGGTTTTTTCCCAGGTATACTTTTGGAGTATTTTTTCTTTCAATGAACCATCTTTTTGGGTTTTCCAAGCGCATTGCACTGCTTCTCGAATACCGTCAAGATCACCGGGTTCGCAATAAAAGGCCAGGTTTTCAAAATATTCCCGCGCGCAACCACGATTGGTCGAAACAATCGTACAACCCGCCAACGCTGCTTCCAAAGAAACAAGTCCCGGGGTATCATACCAGCTAATCAACGCATGAACTCGAGCCGCCGCATAAGCGGAAGCCAGTTCAACATGATTTAAAGTATCGATATAAACGACACGTTCTCCCGCCGATTCTCGACGGCATTCTTGATAGTATTCGGTATCGTTAACCGGCCCGATAATTACCAACGGGTGCTTTAGTTGTTTGGCTACTTTAATTAAGTTTAATTGGTTCTTACGACGGCAAATCCGGCCAACCGACAATAAGAAATCCGTCAACCGGTATTTTTTATAAAAACGATCCGGTGTCGCCAGCGCAAAAGACTTATCGGCGGCATTCGGAATGACTTGGGCCATCGGTAAATCGACAAAGGTTTTTCGTAAATCGTCAAGTTCCATTTGGGAATTGGGTAATATTAACCGGACTCCGTTTAATATTTCATGGCGTTGCGGCATAGTTTCCCGCCACCATCCCCCGAATTTGACATTTTCATTGGTAACCTTTAAAAATTCCCGCGGATCCCAATATATCGGTGACAAAATGATTGGTTTATTTTGCCGTTTAGCATTCCGAAAATATAGGTATGTTTTGGTTACCGGAATAATATTAAAAAGATGAACTACATCAAATCCAGTAAGATTTAAATCTTCAGTATTGTCAATAATAACTTCGATACCCATCTTGAGCAGGTATTCACAAGTTTTTAAGATTTGAATGCTGTCCCCGGCTATTGCCGAAGCATAATTTGCCCTATTTTGAAATAAAACTCTCATTATTAATTTCCTTCTTTCGGAATGATTTGTTTTAATTCCAAGCAAAAAGAAATTTTTACCTTTCCTTTGCGCCAGGAAAATACTCTTTCGGGCAGATAACGCAATTGATGAAGTTCAGCGAAAATCCGGCCGTTTTTAAGATTGAAAGACCAATCATTAAGGAAACACTTCCAAAAAGTAAATTCTACCGGTTCGCAGCGTAAATAACCATCACTATCCCAATAATCGATAGTACCGGCTATTTCGCATTCAACTATAATTAGATTAGCTTCACTTCGATAATCAAGATTATGAACCGCGAACCGGCCATTCTCAATCTCCCATACTTTCCTCATCATGACGGTGACCTCTCCCGCTATCTTATAGTTGTGAAAAGTAAGCCTAAAATTATCACTCAGTTCATAGAAACTTTGTTTCCGGGCTCTCATCTCCTGATTGAAGACTTGATTCGTTGTTGTATCCGGTTCAATATTCGGTGAATCACTGATAACAGTGTCAATATTCAATTCACGTTTTTGAAAACTTTCCACCACCAATGACAATATAAAATGATAGTTGAGTTTCAAAGGATTATCACGATATACTCCAAAAGAATCATGTTCCAAACGGTATTCAATCTTTACTTCATCCGTAGTTTGAAGCTTATCCCAAAGAAAATTTTCCCAAACAGAAATTGAAAATACGTCTTCGCGAAGATTTTGGTTGCGATCGATATAGGTAACGCTTAATTCAATTTGACCATTAATATTAATCCAGCCTTCATGATTTTGGGAAAGGATTTTAATTTGCCGGATTTTAAATTCCTTGAAAAGAACAGGCTGAAGTCTGAGCATAAGTATATTGGAGCGGGTCAGGTAAAATTCTTTTCGATCCGATAATATTTTACCCAAAATAAGCGTATTTGGATATTCTGCTTCGTTGATTTCAAATATTCGATTCCGATATAGACGGATTTGATATTCAATTACAGTACTAATTTTAAGATTGCCGTATTCTTTTAAAAAATTAATTAAATTTACATTTATCTCCGCTATGATCGGTAAAACTTCACCAATAGATTTATCGCCCCATTCGGTTGCAATCAACTCATCCCAGGTTACCGGATAATATTGATAGCTTTCTTGTCCTTGAGCGTCAATAGTATATATTTCAATATGATAATCGCTCGTTACCAAGATTCCTTTTTTGGTAATCGATACATTATGATTATGTTTGATAAATTTTAATTCAACCGGAACTAAATTTTTAATTGGAATTAAAAAATTTTTACAAAGCTGATTTTTTAATTCGGTTAACCTTAACGGAGCTTGGATCTTGAAATAATTTATATTGTCGGATTTTGGCCGAATAATGCAAATAACCTGTTTCTTTTCAAAAATTCGCCATTGATACTCCATTTTTAACGTAATTCGCCATTCTTGCGTTGTGACATCCAACCGCCAGATCGCGTCGGTTATCCTTCCTTGAATTTGAAAACATTGGACTTCGGTTAATGGCGGAACATTTAATAATAAACTCAACGGAAACTCATATGTTAACTCACCCAATAACTTTTTACAATTTATATAGGTGATAATACCCTTGATCAAACCGGTAACAACCGGAAGTTCTTTGGGATTATCACTAAAATGAATTTGGCCATGAAACGATTTGGGTTCAATTCCGGGTTCTGTAAAAAAAGCCGGATAACTTAATATCATAGTTCCTTGATCACGTTTTAAAATGACATCCGCCAATAATGGCAGTAAACTCCCCGGATCCGGTTCAACTCCGGCATTATTTTTACACCGGATGATTAACCGAATACCATGCTCAAAAATCGCCTGACTTTCCCCAATCCGGCGTGGCTGGAAAATAAAAAAATCGGTTTGTAATTCAATGTCCAGGTAATCCGGTTCCAGATTAGATTTCGGATCATCAGTCATGATTTCAAATTGAAGCCGGTCCTCCGTTTTCCGATTCCGGCCGACGTAATCAAAATAAATAACCCGGCGCAGTATTACTCCTCTAAGTAATAATTGAGCATCCCTCTTGATAATTCGGGATTCGATTAATTGAATATCAACGGTTTTAATCCGTTTATTTACCAATTCCGGCCAGATCGTGGTTGCTTTGAATCGACTATCCTGAATGATCAACGTTTATTACTCCTATGCCAGGTTGTCTTTATCAAAATTAAAACCGATTTGATCCTTCTTCTAAATTTATATGCCGGTAAGATACAGCTAACTACTTTAAAAAAAGAAGGTATTAATCCGGTGGATAAATATAACTAACAATAATAGCAAGAATGCCCGATTATCACGCTACTATCGTTAAGAGATAGACTTCTTTTGCCACCGGCTTAATAGTATACGACAAATTATTTTTCATTAATCCGTTGTGTCGAAATCCAGGCAAAAAAAGAGCAGATTGTAAAAGAAATACAACCTGCCAAAAAATAATTTTGTCGGATTAGAGTTAGTTAGTGCATAGACGCGGTAAATTTAAAAGTAATATGGCGATACAATTTGAACGGATAACTGCTGGGT
>JBJKPO010000291.1:0-1687 GCA_046706235.1 Bacillota bacterium
ACAACTCATTCGCCAATGGAATAATCCCGAAACCGCCAACTATGGACCGGGGGAGCTTTTTTCGAAGATGTTCGCCTCACAGATAAAAAGATATCCTGATTTTACGGCATTGGTATTTGAAAATCAATCATTAAGTTATACCGAGTTAAACCGAAAAGCCAATAAACTGGCTCATTATCTACAAAAAAAGGGAGTAAATCAAGGTACCGTCGTCGGGTTATGTGTGGAACGCTCGCTGGAATTCTTTATCGGGATGCTCGCTATCCTAAAAGTCGGCGGTGCTTATCTACCTTTAGAACCGGCTACCCCGGCAAAACGGCTGGCGTATATGTTAAAAGATACTGATTCAGCTTTACTTCTGACTCAAAGTACCTTAGCTAACGATCTTAAAGGCTTGGATATTGAAATGTTTTTACTGGATGGAGACTCGCGACTGGTAGAGCAAGAAGCGGATAATGATCCGGTTATCGATTCAGGGCAGAAATCAACGCATAACCGGGCTTATGTAATTTATACCTCGGGTTCGAGCGGTAAACCCAAAGGGGTGGCGGTACGCCACCAAGAAATATTTAATTATTGTCAAAGCATCTTAACGGAAATAAATCCACCGCCAAACGCCAGTTTCGCGCTTGTTTCCACTTTAGCAGCCGACTTGGGCCATACGATGATTTTTCTGGCATTGCTTACCGGTGGATGCTTGCATATCCTTCCTAAAGAAAAAGCAGCCGATGGTTTGGCACTTTTTGATTATTTGCGAAGGAAAAAAATCGATTACTTGAAAATCGTGCCTTCGCATCTTAAAGCTTTACAAGCCGGCGCCGGCGAGGAGGAGTTTTGCTTTCCCATCAGAGGCTTAATTTTAGGTGGCGAAGCTTCGGATATGAAATGGATTCAGGAGTTGTTAAGCAAGCCTCACCCATGCCGCATTATTAATCATTACGGCCCAACTGAAACAACTGTTGGCGTATTAACATATACGGTTATTCCTGAAAAAGTCGATTTTACATTAAAAACTTTACCTATCGGCAGGCCCTTGCCCCATGTAACAATTTATATACTGGATAATAATTTAAATCCCGTACCTGAAGGCGTCCCCGGTGAGCTCTTTATTGCCGGCGATAGTGTTGCCGAAGGGTATATCAACCAACCCGAACTTACCGCCGAAAAGTTTATCCCCAATCCTTATTATAATTATTCAAGAGTACAAATTACAGATTCCAAATTAAACCAAACAAATTCAGAGAATTTAAATCTTCAATCTGAAATCTGTAATTTGGAATCAGCGGCGCGGCTATATCGCACCGGCGACCTGGTAAGGATGCTTCCCGATGGGAATATTGAATTTCTCGGCCGGATCGATGCCCAGATTAAAATTAGGGGTTACCGGATCGAACAGTCCGAAATCGAGCAGGTGCTTAAATCTTTGCCGTTTATTCAGGATGCGGCCGTTAATGTTACAAATAAATCATCCGCACCGGAAAGTGAGAAACAGTTAGTTGCTTATCTTGTTCCCGAGTTTAAATATCATGAAACAATCAACGGCAAAAAACGTTACCGGTTACCTAATAATATGTCCATCGTTCATTTGAATAAAAATGAGACGGATTACATTTATCAGGAAATTTTTGAAAATCAGGCTTATTTTCAACATTTTATCACGCTGGAAAGCGGCGACTGCGTATTTGAC
>JBJKPO010000292.1:0-9894 GCA_046706235.1 Bacillota bacterium
TCCCATCTATTTAGACAATCATTAATCATATTTGTTCCATTTATTACTACCTTATTAATTATCGACATTTTTATTTCCGATCAAAGCAAAAATATTTGGAATTACATATACCGTAAAACCATATAACAGGTTCTCTTTAAGACATTCCAAGAAGGAGAATCCCTTTTTCTACCCGAAATTATACGATACGCATACGTAAAACTAACAACGGAGGTTATCTTTGTGAAAATTGAAATCACCTATATTTTTCATAACTGCTTTATTTTAAAGCTTTCCGAAAAGGCCTTTCTGTTTGACTATCCCGCCGACCAATACCTCGATCAAACAAGGCGCGCGGCTGTCGTCTCCCATATTGAAAACACCAATCTCCAGCTATTCTCCTCCCACAATCATCAAGACCACTTCAACCGGAACTCTCTGGATCTGGGTTGCTACACCAATAGTCTGACTTGTATTTTCTCGAAGGATATCGTCAAAAAAAATCGCCGGCTCAAAGAAAATCCTTCATGTTACATGGTTGAGGCGGATCAAAGTTATACCGTCAATGATTATACTATTGATACTTTCCGCAGCAACGACGCCGGAGTCGCTTATTTAATCCACTTGGGATCCCTCCACATTTATTTTGGGGGTGATTTAGCCAACTGGAATTGGGAGAACTTGACCAAGCAAGAAACATGGTTACTGGTGGATTATTTCGAGGAAGTTTTAAGGAAATTAGCACAATGGCCGATCCGGATTGCCTTTTCCAATACCGACAAACGTCTCGCCAACTGGGCCGGTGCCGCCCAATTCATGGAAACGGTAAGACCCGGCCTGTTTGTGCCGATGCATGCTTTCGGGAAGACTGAATCGATTACGAAATTTTTAAATGAAAGTCCCCGTCCCGCCGGGATTGAAGTTTTTCATTACCGGGAAGCCGGGGACAGTATGGTCTTGGATATTTAGATTCTATAGTTTGATAAAAAAGAGAATGACGATGAAATTAACCGATGTCTCAAAAACCGCGATAGTGACACTCAGATGTCATGTAATATAATATTACAAAACCACATTCCATTTTTTTATTCCCGGAATATAATATACTACTCCTTTGGAGGAGGTGTTAATATGGGACTTGATGGAGGTTGTTTTGGCGGAGGAGGCTGTTGGTGGATCTGGATAATTGTAATCATTATAATTCTTTGTTGCGTTTGCCACCGCGATCCGTAAACTCCAAGTATAAAGATGTGATAAAATTACCGGTAAAGTTTGTTGCTAAACAAACTTTTTACGGCTAATTATATAAGGACCGGATTAGATAAATTCCACCACTTAAAATATTTGCCCGCCTTTCTCAGGCGGGCATGTTTTATATTACAAATAAAATAACAATTTTAACCCGCCATCCCGGTTCCTTTGGTAAAAAACATATGCTTGAAATGGCTACGCAAATAACTCCACGGCATCAAGTAGGTCGTAATAACTACATTGGAATGCTGATCAAAACAGTTACGATAATAATATTACCGATGTTTCGTTTCTTCATATCTTTATCCCCCTATCTTAATGATTTATAATGTACCATGCATCGCCTCGGAAAGGCTCTCGATACCGTTATCAAGCGTATCGATACCTCCTGCCCCTGAGATTGGTCGACCAATTGTGAAAAAATCACAACCCTTACATAATTCGTTTTATTTAAAAAAATTCCTCCCGGTTTCATAAAAAAAAGGAACCTGGAAAAATATTTTAAATTATTTCCAGGCCGGTCGGCTACTGCATAATATTGGCAAATTGGTTTTTTGAATTTGGGGTTTTTTACAACGCTTTTTATAAATGCGAAGAACGGATGAAAAAACCAACCATTTATTTAGAGTGCCGTCAAATCGTTTTTAATCATTTACATATTTCTTTAACAACTTATCATATTTTACTTTTGATCTTTCATTTACAGCCTCGTATTTTTTGAAAAATTGCGGATTTGCCTTTTTGGAAAAAACGGAATATACGCCAATGCTTTGATCGGGTAATAGCAGAAATTTATAATTTTTAATACTAGAAAACTTGATGAATCCATATTTGAGCGCCATAACATCCGGACTGTAAATGGCATCTATCCGTCCACTTTCCAATTTCGGTATATTAATACTCAAATGGTCGGGAGATGAAACCAGATCAAACTTAATTGACGGATCTTTCATGAAAGGGGTCATAAACGCCTGGGTTACATAACCAATTTTAAGGTTGCTGATATCGGCAACTTTCTCGATTTTTTGTAACGGATTGTTTTTATGGATTGCCAAAGCCGACTGGGATTCTGCAAAACTACTGGTGGGATAAAGAAATCTCTTGGCTCTGTCAGGATTTTTCGCCAACCAAACCGTCGCGTCAATTGTACCATCTTCGAGCCAAGCTTGAATTCTGGCTAAAGAAAGCGGACCCACCCATTCGATATCAACACCCATCCCTGGTCCGATATACTTTTCCCAATAATCAACCGCCGCCCCTGTGGGATGTTTATCCATTTCCGCATCTAGTTTAGCAATGACTTCCGGTTCCGTAATCCAATAACCAACCCTGATGGTATTTTTGGCATAGCCTTGGCAGGTAACCAGTGCAATAAATCCGATAAGTACAAAAAAAGTGATGATTCCTCTTCTCATGATAACACTCCTTTGTTAATTAAGTTGTTTCCGAATCTAAGAAACTGATACCATGTTGGTTTGAAAACAGCTATCATAACACCACTCATCCGGTCTCACGCGAAGTCTCCCTGGAAAGAGGACTCTTTCTACATCATCGGTAGATTTGGAGAAATAATTAGGACCCATAAAAAGGTATTTAAACCCATTCTTACCATAAACACTAAAGATCATGCACAATTCTTACAAAAAAAAGCGCGACTCTTATTGACTTACGCTTAATGATAAACAATAACTACAATTTATAGTATCGCAAAAAATAACTTCTTCTTTTTGGGACACACTATTAATACGATAAATTCTTAGGCTCGTTATTATTTATGTTTTATGTATTTCTTCTGAAAATGGGTTTAATCGGTGTTCAATTAAATTTATATTTAAAAAGGTTGTTTTATTAAGTGTTAATATCTCCCGGGTCTTCTCGGACAAACGAAACCCCTCGGTGTCCAAAAGCATCCGTGTGACGGCCTCGTACACACAGGACCCATTGGCGTCATATAGCAAGGATCCGGATCGGAATGACCAGTTTGGGCTAGTCCAATTGGAATCGCCAAATACATTGGCGCTCTTTGCTCTCTATGTTCATACCCTTTGCACGGTTCCCGGTATCCTTCCATACAACCATCTCGGTGATGATGCTTTGACATGACAATTCACCACTTCTCTTTTTTTTTGACGGATTTTTACCTGGAATATATTATTAATCAAAAAGTAAAAACGCGCCAGGACGATAATCTATTAGAACCAAATGTACTATAAAACAATAAAAAAGCCCGCCAAAAGGCGAGCTACCTGGACCTGAAACGCACCTAATCTTATCCGAGTCCGTTTCCCGCAAAGTAATTTATAAAAAAGTGACTATAATAGTTTACTATTTCAGGCATAAACGTTAGGAACACCTTTTTTCTATTTTCTTCTTGAGTTTTTCACCGCACGATTGCCAATCCTTCGAAGCAATCTTTCATATGCTTCCAAATCAAATAAGCTTTGTGTCAGTTTTCTCATAGATTAGCGTCAATAATCAAGCTGTTGATATCCGGCCGGGGAAAATCCATGACGACGATACCCAAACGCTTTTTATAGGCGCCGTTAAAATGAACATATTGCCAGAGGGGCGGATTGATCCGGTCCGCCATTTCCCGTGGAGCCGGAATGATCTCATCAACCAACTCGATTTCGGTAACCAAGAGGTCAATCTCTTCCTTGATTCTTTGGCCGCCTACCGCGCTGGTATAGTTGATATACAAAACGTTCGGGTCGAGGCGCTGCGAATTATCAAACAACTTGGTAATCTTACTCCATTTTTTCTGGTATTCATCCGTGGCATAATTATATTCATTCTGGGTCCTCAGATAGTAATTGGGGTTTGATATTATACCGTTGCTATCTCTGCCATCATGGTTATTGATTCCCATGTTTTTGACATTTTTGGGATCTGATATATCAAAACCGCGAATAAGGACAATCTTGCCCCGGACCTCGCTAAGCTTGGGGAGCCGGTTTTCAAGAAACCACTTGCTAGGATTTTGCTTGACATACTTATTGAACCGATCCTCAAAAGTGCCGACGGGATTATCGCTATCCCCTTCTTCGGAAACCGACATCAGGATGCACTCGCTGGGATGCTTACCCAAAAAATCATAGCAGTCCTTCAATACATCATCAAAGAATAATTTCTGAAAAACTTTGCCATGATAAATCGAAAAATGATCCTTGGAATGCTTGCAGCGGATATCGAGAAAACGAATTCCGTTCTCAAGCTGGTCCTTAAGTCCCATATCCTGGCACCTGGCCCACCCCATGCTTCCAACATCGATCAAGGCGCAGGTATTATGAGTACCCGGAATGGATAATTCCGCCAAACCCTTATCACTGTATACCCAGTTCATCCAGTTAGCAAGGTTTTTGGCTTTGGGGATATCAAAGGCCACTCCCGGCCAGCTATTGCTGTCCACCAATTTGGGATATCCCGGATCCGCGCGATCCGCTTTGATATCGTACCGGATATACCAGTTGCCGGAGAAGAAATAGGCTTTGCCGTTGCCCCAGTTGATGACAGCGTCAATCCGGTTAAAACTTAATCCCTTCCAGTTAATAGGAGTAATATATTTAGGATATCCCGGGTCCGCGCGATCCGCTTTAATATCATACCGGATATACTGGTTGCCGGAGAAGAAATAGGCTTTGCCATTGCCCCAGTTCACGGCGGCGTCAATCTGGCTAAAATTCAACCCCGGCCAATTTCCGGCGATTTTGGCCGGATAGCCTTTATCGGCCTGATATGTCTTAATATCATACCGGATATAATAGGGACCGTGAAAAAAGTAGGCTTTGCCATTACCCCAGTTCACGGCGGCATCGATCCAATACGTGAACTGTCCCGGCCAATTATCATCGGAAATCACGGCCGGAGATTCCATATCGGCCCGGTCCGTTTTGATGTCATACTGGATATATTGATTGCCGCAAAAGAAATATGCCTTCCCGTTATCCCATACAATCGCGTCGTCAATACGGGCAAGCGGGGGCGCGGATACGCCCGGCAAGGTACCATAGTCAATCGTTTTCGGATATCCCTCATCGGCGCGATCCTTTTCCATATCGTACTGAATATACTGGTTGCCGGAGAAAAAATATACTTTCCCACTCTTCACTTTTGTGACGGCGTCAATCCGTTTGAAACTTAATCCCGGCCAGTTCCCGGCGATGGGCGCCGGATACCCTTTATCCGCCTTTTTTTTCTCGACATCATAACGGATATATAAATCGCCTGAGAAGAAGTAGACTTTATTATTGGGCCATGCCACCGCGGCGTCGATTTTACTAAAAGTCAATCCCGGCCAGTTTTTAGAGATCAATGCCGGATAGCCTTTATCGGCCCGATCCGCCTTTATATCATACTGGACATACTTATTGCCAGAGAAAAAATATACTTTGCCGCCCAATGCCACCGCGGCGTCGATCCGGCTAAAACCCAAATCCGGCCAGGTGGTATTATTAATCGGTTTGGCATATGCCGGATCAGCGCGCCCGTTAATATATTCATAATGATAATACTGGTTGCCGCAAAAAAAATAAATATCGTTCAGCCAGCCAACTGCCGCATCAAAATGTGTGAACGGTGCCGCTTCAAACGTTCCGCAAAAACCCAGGGTCATAATCAAGAATAATACACCAACGATCCCAATTCTTTTAATTATATTTAACATAAAAACCCTCCTTTATTTCTAAATCATTAATTATATCGGCTTTTTTAGTAGAAATTTTTAGCAGTTTATTATTTATCCGGTTGGCGATATTATTAATATTTTCCGTAAATACATTTTTAACCAGATGCAGATAAAATTTACGTTATAAGCCTGCTTTCCAATTGTTGAGGTTGTTGATGTTTTAAAATCCGATATTCCGAAGTTGCCGAAGCTGTTTCAGTTCTTGTGCTTTTCCTCAAGTATTTTTAGTTTTGCAAACAAAAAACCAGCTTTTTAGCTGGGGGGGTCTTTTAAATAGTGGATCTGAAGCGTACCTAATCTATCCGAGTCCGTATTCACGTAAGGTAATTTATGCTATTCCTATGATTATTACTCCGGCAGTTGAAGATGCAAATCATTAACTGAGAAAACTCCGTTTTCATTGGCTCTTACAATATCATTAATTGATATATTTAGCCACCGGAGTAATAGTTTACCAGCCTATTAGCTATAATAAATTTTTTCAATTCTTCATCGGTCAAATTTTCGTAAGGAATGTTATTTTGCTTACAAAACTGCCGTAACGCCAGCATGTCAATATTCATTTTTGAAGGAATAGTAAAAGTGCCATCCGGTGTAGCTTTATCCATTTCAACATATTCATTTTTCATCATGTTCACCTCCTCATATTTCGTTGTGGTATTTCTAATGTTTTAATATCTAAAGGATATATTTCTGTAGATATGGTTTTTATTACTAAAAAATCTGGCTCTATTGTACAAATGGCACAAACCGGAATGAAAGGTCGTAATTGACTAGACCGTAAATATTCTGTCTTGGTAACCACAAACTAATAAAAACCTTACCTTGGTTTATAGGGCCATCCATTTCCGTGATATCAATCAGATGTATAAATGATTTCTTTATTCCAGGGAATGGTTTTTTATTTTTGGTACATCCAGCTAGATGACTATATTTCGGTAGAGACGGAGCGCACCTAACATTGTCAAATACCCTAATCTGAAAATAACTATCGAAAATGATATTACTCCAATATACTGAATAAAAGATATGAAAAAACAGCCACCAGGGAGCAAACATTGAGAACTGATTTAATAATCACGTTCTCTTTTTCTCTGGTCAATACGATTTCAATTTTAGAATCTTTGTGAGTCAGCCTTTTGATCGTTGTCGGTAGTTTAAAGAACCGGACCATATACATCCGGCCGAAAATTCCTAACCTCCACGCTCCGTTTCGACAATTATAGCGAATTAAAATTATTCAAGATAAACCTCCACATTGAAAATATAACATATATGTGATAAAATAAAACTGACGAGGTGATTTACCTGTATACTATTGAATTCTTTGAGGAAAATGAGATATTTCCGGTAGCGGAATTTATAAATACATTATCCACTAAAGAAAAGGCAAAAATACTCCGGGAAATTGAGTTACTCAGGGCTTTCGGTTTTTCTCTCGGTATGCCTTATATTAGAAAGATAGCCGGTACCGATGAACTATGGGAATTAAGAATTCAATGTGGGTCGAATGACTATCGAATTTTTTATTTTCATTATATAAAAGGCATATTCATCTTGCTTCACGCCATCAAAAAGAAAACCGACAAAACCCCTGTAAGAGATATCCAAATGGCATTATCCCGAATTAAGAAATACTATCAAAGGAAGGAAGATCTTCAATGAATAACTACGATGAGGTAAAAAAAGCCCTATTTTCAAAAGATAAAGATTTAGAGGCTGAATATATCAAGTTACAGCCTGTCTATGAAATAAAGGAACAATTAATTAGAATCAGAATTGAACAAGGGTTAAGCCAGGCAGATTTAGCAAAAAAAGTTGGTACTCAACAATCAGCCATTTCCAGGCTGGAATCAGGAGATTATAATCCCAGTATAGAGCTCTTAAGTAAGATTGCTCAAGCTTTAGGTAAAGAAGTACACATTACCATTCAGTAATAATTCTCCTTGAAGATTGTTCTAAATCAGTTAACTATTTGGTGGGGGTCTGACTTTTTGTAAATAAAAAAACCAGCGTTTAGCTGGTGTTTTCTTTTTAGTGGTGGACCTGAGGGGATTCGAACCCCTGACCTCTGCGATGCGAACGCAGCGCTCTCCCAACTGAGCCACAAGCCCACAATAAATAACCGGCAAAGAAAGTTTATCTTAAGTTTTTTCACGGAAAACACAAGAACCGCCATAGTGCGCATCCCATTTTTTACAATGGTGCAGCTCTTTTAAGGCCTTGGGTTCCCCGCCCTCAACACAAACATCGCTTTGCTTGGCATATTTATCACACGTACTACATACCTTTATAATTTCTTCATAGGACAAAGTGATAACCATATTCATCACCTCATAAAGAAAAATTAAAAAAAGGAATGCCAGTACAATTAAATTAGTGTTGTAAATTATTATAACACGTTATTATAGAATTGCCAAGCATCAAAAGTATTTCGGAACGTTAATTTCAGAGTTTTTTTATCAACACTATCCTATATTTGGAAACTAATCTTTTGTTTTTTCCCGGTTTCTTTTCGCAATACAATGATATTTTGATGAGTGATATTGGGAACAAAACAACTTTTAACCGCATATGGTTTTAACGGCCGTTGAGTGGCTTTATTCCACCAAATTCTGATTCCCTTCCATTTAAAACCGATCTCTTGAAAAGCTTGCGCCACCATTGTTCCAAGCGGCAGATATTCGCCATGATCGAACCGGTCTCCGATCAGTAATACCAGATATCGATCGGATTTAAGGATCCGGTATATTTCCGTTCCCACCATCTGAATTTTATCCAGATATTCCCGGTAAGTCAAACTATTGCCGAAATCACGCCGGTCGGTCGAATTCATCCTGAAATTGGTTTCTTTTTTAAATTCAATTCGCCCCTGGTTGCATCCGTATGGTGGATCGGTGATTACCGCCGCGATGGACTGGTCCGGGATTTTTTTTACGATATCCAGACAATCTCCTTGATACATTTCCGATTGGATCAATCGGCCCTCATCTTTTTGATTGTTAACAACGAAATTACCGTTTCTAATGATAAATGTCGCGGCAATTGTTTGATATATCTTAACCCATTCCGGATTAAGCTCTATTCCGGTTGCTTTTCGCCCGGTTAATTCCGCTCCCAAAAGAGTACTGCCGACCCCGGCAAACGGATCAAGCACAGTCTCTCCGGTTTTAGTGAAAAATGAGATAATATCCGCCATCAATTGCGGAGGTTTCATGGCTCCGTGCCGTTTACGCAACGTAAAAGTAATATCCGGCGGGAAACTGGTTTCATAAATTGAATTCGTCCAATACAACCATTCGGAACCATTTAACTCATTAAGACGATTTTCCAAGAAACCCTCTCCACCAAAAAGTCGCTTTTATTGTTCCCCAAAAATAAAAAAACTTCCATTAATATAAAATGACATAATGGAAGCTAATATACTCTTTTTTAAAATAAATTAAAACTTCAAGGCCGGGCCGAAAGTCCAGGTTTTAGTTATATTATCCCACCCTAGATTAATAGTCCAGCAACATGAGTTATAACTGATTTTATAATCCTGATTAACCCAATTTTGGATGTTTTTATAATATGAGTCGGATATATGATTTGTCCCGGAAAAATTGTAAGTGCCTAATAAATTCAACGAAAAATTTTCACTCAAAGGTATTTTCCAATTATAGCTCGCATTTGTCCCGGGGTACACTTCAAAGACCCAGTAATCTCCCGGTCCTGAATAACAGTCCAACCGCAAAACACTTAATGTTAGATTATTATATGGCTTGTAATTCAGCCGGTATCCGGCGTAAGTCCCCCCGTATGCCCTTGACTAAGTAATTCGAGTTGAATAACGCGCCAGAACTCCAAATTGCCAACTTCCGCCCCAACCTTCCCAATATTTCCGGGTTACCGCCAAACCAAACTGGGATTCATCGTAAGGAGCCGCCAAAGACTTCACGCCATCGGCGGCAATTAAAAAGACCGGGGAACTATAAGAC